>JAUROO010000079.1 GCA_030829765.1 Miltoncostaeales bacterium
CGGCCGCTCACGCCGCGACCCCGGGCGCCGACAGCTGCTCGATGAGGGAGCGGGTGGTGGAATCGGCCCCGAGCCGGTTCACGTTGTCCACCAGCGCGCGCACGGAGGGGCTGCCAGGACCACGGCGGTCCACGAGCCCTGCCAGCCTGCCCGCGGGATCGACCCTCTCACCATCCGGACCCGTGAGGAGGTCGGCCACATCGAGCAGCGCCAGGAGCGCGGCGTCGCGGCCTGCCGGGCGCGGGAACTCGCCGTCGATCGGCGCAAGGCCGACTGCGCGCGCACGCGCGGCGGCATTCGAGTGATGCGCGACCATCCGTGCGACGTCCTCGTGGCCCGCGCGCCGGAGCGCCCGCGCACCGTCCCGCGCATGGAACGATCCCGGCAGCGCATATCCGATGTCGTGCACCCATGCCGCCGTGAGCAGGCGGCGGCGTGCACCGGAATCCAGTGACATGGCATGCGCCGCACGGGCCGCCTGCTGCGCGACGCCCCGGGAATGCGCGTACCGGCGGGCGGAGGACACCGCCTCGCACAGCGCATGGGCTCCGCGCGGGTCGCCCGCGCCGCGCCACAGCGCGGTGCTCACAAGAGCACCCGGGTGGCCTCGTCCACCACCTCATCGCCCTCGGAATCGGCCTGGGCACGCTCGTCCGCCGCGACCTCCGGGTCGGGGTCGCCCATCAGCAGCGGGGTGAGGTCGGTGCGGTCCGTGCGCTCGGCGGCAAGTGCCAGCCAGTCGGCCGGCACCTCGTCGGGCAGTTCCGTGCCCGTCATCTCGGCGAACAGCAGTGCCCAGGCGCGCGGCAGTACGTCCACGTTGTAGCCACCCCCACCCAGCGCGATCCACCTGCCGCCCGCGGCGTCATCCGCCAGCCGGTGCAGCGACCGCCACACCGCTGGGAACGTGGCCATGCGCACCTGCAGGTGGGCCAGCGGGTCCTGGTGATGGGGGTCCACGCCGTCCTGGGTGACGATGACATCCGGCCGGAAGGCCGCAACGGCCGGGGCGATGACCTCGTCGATCGCGCGCAGGTACGGGCCGTCGCCGGAGAAGGCCGGCAGCGGCACATTCACCGAGTACCCCTCCCCCGCACCGATCCCGCGCTCGGAGATGGCCCCCGTCCCCGGGAAGAGGTACCGGCCGCTCTCGTGCACCGAGCACGTGAGCACACGCGGGTCGTCATAGAAGATGAACTGGGTGCCGTCGCCGTGGTGGACGTCCACGTCCACGTAGGCCACCCGCTCGGCACCGTTGTCGAGCAGCCACCGGATGGCCACGGCCGGGTCGTTGTAGATGCAGAAGCCATTCGCCTTGTTCGCGAACGCGTGGTGCAGGCCACCCGCGACCGACAGCACGCGGTCCGCACGTCCCTCCCACACCGCGCGGGCGGCGGTGACCGACGACCCGCACACCGCCACGGCGGCCTCGTGCATCCCTGCGAAGGCCGGGGTGTCACCACCGTGTGCAAGGCCCCACATGCCCGCCTCGAACGCGGCGGCGAGCTGCGGGGTGGCGCTGTAGCGCCGCACAGCCGACATATAGGCGGCCGTGTGCACCCTGCCGATGAGGTCCTCGTCGCCCGGAGCCGGCTGCAGCACCGTGACATCGGGCCGGTCGAGCATGCCGTATGCCCGGATGAGGTCGATGGCCAGCTCGCGGTTGACCGGCGCGAGCGGGTGATCGGTGCCCAGGTCATACCCGGACAGGCCCTGGCGATCGACGAAGGCGACGACTCCCATGACGGGAGGGTTAGCAGACCACGGGCACGACAGAGCACAGGCCGCGGACCTGCTGCTCCAGGTCGTCGAGCGCCTCCTCCACCCGCCGCAGCGCCGCCGCGGGCGTTGCCGCGCCGGACTGGACCTCGCGCGCGAGGGCCGCGACGTCGGACCGCAGCTGCCCGGTGGTGGCCTCGATGACCGCGACCCGGTCGTTCACGTCCGACGTGCTCGCGAGCCCGAAGGTGCCGGGGGCCGCGATGATCGCGAACACCAGCACGAGCGCCAGGACCGCCACGCCCACCGACGCGGCGATGGCGGCGAGCAGGCGCCGGTCGGGGGGCGACGGCCGAGCGGGCGGCGGCGCGACGGGCGGGGCCGCGGTGCGGACGACGGGCTCCGTGACGGCGGCGTCCCCGGGTGCGGGGGCCGGCGGGGCGAACGACGCCGCCCCGGGCACCGGGCGCACCGCCGCGAGCGCGACCCGCGCGGCCGCAGATGCCGTCGCGGGATCCCCGGCGCTACCGGGTTCCTCGCCCACCACCCGACCGAGCTCGCGGAGCGCCAGAACGGCACGCGCGAGCGCATCCGGTGAATGTCCCACGGCCTCGCGCACGAGCGCCGGCACCATCCACGGCACGCGGGCGGCCCACTCCCCGGCGATCGGGTCCGGCGGGAGACGGATGGCATCGACGGCCACCAGGGCCTGCGCGGGCGGGACGCCCTCGCCCAGCACGGCACGCGCGCACCACCCACGGGCGCCCACCTGCTCGTCCCCGCGCAGTACCTGCACCGTCGCGCCGGGCACCCGGCCCGCGGCCAGGTCGGCAGCCGCCGCGCCTGCGGTGAGCCCGGCCAGGTCGCGGGCAACCGCGGCACGACGCCCGTCGGGCAGCGCGGCCAGCGCGACGCGCGCGAGCTCGGTGCCCAGCACCACGGCGAGTTCGCCGTCACGCACCGGCGGACCCGGGGGGCCCGATCGGTGGGCGCCCAGGCCCACGTCGTCGCCCCGGATGTCGACGTCCAGGCGCAGTCGCACGGCGCGATCGGTCACGGGCGCAGCCTAGAACTCCTGCCCGGTGGGGCGCATGTAGATCTCGCTGATGCTCACATGGGACGGCTGCGCCAGCGCGAACATCACGGCCCGTGCGACATCCTCCACCACGAGCGGATCCCCTCCCGGCGGTTCGTCGTAGAAGGCCGTGTCCACGACGCCCGGCGCGATGAGCGTCACGCGCACGCCGGTGCCGAGGAGGTCCTTCCGCGCCGCCTCGGCCATCGCGGTGACCGCCCACTTGGTCGACGAGTACATCGACCCGGTGCCCACCTGCCGGCCGGAGATCGACCCCATCAGCACCGCGTGCCCACGGGATTCGCGCAGGGCCGGCACGCAGGCGCGCAGGGTGATGGCGGCCCCGTACACGTTGGTGAGGATCATGTCGCGCCAGAACGCGGGCGTCTCCTCGAGCAGGCCGCGCCGCGCGCCGAACCCCGCATTCGCGATGACCGCGTCGATGCGCCCGAAGTCCCGCTCGGCAGCCGCGGCCATGGCATCCACCTGATCCCACTCGGTCACGTCGCAGGTGATGGGCAGGGCCACGGCGGGGCCGCCGAGCTCATCGGCCAGCGCCTCCAGCATCTGCGTACGGCGCGCCGCCAGCACCACCCTCCAGCCGTCGGCCACCGCGGCGCGCGCGACGGCCGCGCCGATGCCATCCGATGCCCCCGTGATGACCATCACCGGTGCGCTCACCGCGAGCGCCGCAGGACGAGCCGGTAGGCGCCCCGCCCCGCAGCGGCCCGGACCACCACGTAGCCGCGCCCCGACCGGGACGCCGTGGCCGCCAGCGATGGCGCACCTGATGCGCGCCGGGTGGTGGTGGCAGGCCGGCCGGAGGTGATGGTCCGGGTGCCGGGGGGCCAGTACGAGATGCGCAGGCGCGCCGTGGACGACCGCGCCGACATCCGCAGCACCTGCCCCGCGCGGACCATCACCGGGTACACGTCAACGGGATCGTCATCCACATCGATGAAGGCGCTCAGCGTCGCCGGGGGCGCGATGGCCGCCACGCGCCGTACCGCGGCGATGTCGGAGTTGGCCTCGTGGGGGTCGTCGGCAGGAAGGGGCAGGGTGACCGCGGCACGGGGATTCACGAGCCCATGCCCGGTGGATGCGTCGCGGCCCCGCGGCCCCAGGTCGGTGGCGGTGTTCTTGATCTGTCGCAGCACCTGGCTGGGGGTGGCACCGGGATTCGCCGCGAACACCAGCGCGGCGACGCCCGCGACGAAGGGCGCGGCCATCGAGGTGCCCTCCTTCACGGCGTAGCCCGGGGACACCATCCCCTGCCGCACCCACGGGGGCACCGACGAGATGATGTCCACCCCGGGTGCCAGGACGTCCACCGAGGCGTTGCGGTTGCTGAAGCGCGCCAGGCCGTAGGCGGTCGGGCAGTCGGGGACGGTCACGGCGCCGGAGCACTGCGCCGCCACGCCGAGCACGCCGCGGTACCCGGCCGGGTAGTTGACCGCGCCGTAGTCCTGCCCGTCATTTCCCACCGACACCACCGTGAGCGCCCCGGATGAGAACGCCCAGTCGACCACCCGCTGGAACGCCGGCGACGATCCCACTCCGCCGGCCGAGATGTTGATCACCTTCGCGCCGTTCCGGACCGCCCAGCGGATGCCGCGGATCATCGTCTCGTCCGTGGAATAGCCGTCGCGGTCGGAGATCTGCACCGGCATGACCTCGGCAACGCCCCGGGCCCCGGGGGCCACGCCCACCACCCCGATGCCGTTGATGGGCGCGGCGGCGATGCCGGCGACGTGCGTGCCATGGCCGGTCCGTCCCCAGTCCTCCGCGGACTGCCGGCGGGTCCATGCGCTGTAGGGGGCCACCAGTGGTGACGCAGGCCCGCTCCACTCCGGGTGGGTCGAGTCGATGCCGCTGTCGAGGATGGCGATGCGTGGCCGCGCCGGGGTGCCGGTGAGATCCACCCCCCATGTGGTCGCGGGAGGGAACAGCGACCACTGGCGTCCGTTGGCGTAGTACTCATCCGCCGGCGGCCCGACCGGGGCGAGCGGCAGGGGGGCTGCAGGCGCCTGGGCCTGGCGTGCCCGTTCGTCCGCGCGCCGCACCAGCGACCACTCGGCCGATCGCACGCCGGGCGCACGGAGGACGCGGGCGCGCAGGCCGGCGTCGGTGGGCGCACGCACCGACCAGATGCCGGCCTCGGGCGCCACGGCGCGCGGTTCGCCGAACCGCCCGATCGCCGCCCGCACTGCATCGGCGTCCGGTGCACCGGGGAACGACACCAGCAGCGTGCCCAGGCCGTCGGCCGTCGCAACCCGGGGTGGCTCCGCCGCCGTGGCCGCCGCGGGGAGCAGTGCCACCGCAAGAGCGGCGGCCAGCGCGCGCACCCGGCGCGCGCGCCTGCTCCTACCGGGCACCGAAGCGGTTCGTGATGGGCATGCGGCGGTCCCGTCCGAATGCGCGCGGGGTGGTCTTGATCCCCGGCGGCCCCTGTCGCCGCTTGTACTCGGCCCGATCGACGAGCGCGGCGACCCGGGCAACGGCATCGGCGGGGAACCCCCGCTCGACGAGCGCCTCGGGGGGCAGGTCGCGCTCGATGTAGGCCTCGAGGATGGGATCGAGCACTCCGTAGTCGGGGAGCGAGTCCGAATCGAGTTGATCGGGCCGGAGCTCGGCGGTGGGTGGTCGCACAATGGTGGCCTCCGGGATGACCTCCCTGCCGGCATCCTGGTTCCGCCACGACGACAGCCGGTACACCCAGGTCTTCGACACATCGCGGATGGGCGCGAAGCCGCCTGCCATGTCGCCATAGATCGTGGAGTACCCGACCGACATCTCGCTCTTGTTGCCGGTGGCCAGCACCATGTCGCCGTGCTTGTTGCTGATGGCCATGAGGAGGGTGCCGCGCACGCGGGCCTGCAGGTTCTCCTCGGCGACGTCCCGGGGGCGCCCCTCGAACACGTCGGCGAGCTGCGCCTCGAACGCATCCACCACCGGGGCGATGGGGATGATGTCCATGCGGATGCCCAGCGAATCGGCGAGCACCTGGGCGTCCCCCGTGCTCTGCCCGCTGGTGAACACCGATGGCATGGCCACCCCCCGCACGCGGTCCGCACCGAGGGCGTCCACCGCGATCGCCGCCGTCAAGGCCGAGTCGATGCCCCCGGACAGGCCGATGACCACGCCGGGGAAACCGTTCTTGCCCACGTAGTCGCGCACCCCCGTGACCAGCGCGGCCCATAGCTCGCCCTCCAGCGACGGCATCGGGGCGATACCGCTGGTGGCGCCATCGGGCACGGGCAGCGCCCCGGTGCGGATCCGCACGGGCGAAGGGTCGCCATTCGCGGGCAGGCGCCGCAGGAGCGGCTCGCGCAGGCGCCGCCCCGCTGCGAGGTCAAGGGGGATGTCGGCGATGAGGAGGTCCTCCTCGAACACCGGCGAGCGCGCGATCAGCTCCCCGGCAGGGTCGATCACCACCGACCGGCCGTCGAACACCAGGTCGTCCTGGCCACCCACCTGATTGCAGTAGGCGAGCGCGGCGGAGCTGTCGTACGCACGGGTCTGCAGCATCCGCTCGCGGCCCGCGCCCTTGGCGAGGTGGAACGGCGACGAGGAGATGCACGCCACCAGGTCCAGCCGGGCCTCGGCCAGGTCGCCGGCCACCGGGGCGGAGTACCAGATGTCCTCGCAGATCACGATTCCCACGCGCGCGCCCGCGATGTCGAGCACGATCGGCTCGGTGCCCGCGCGGAAGTACCGCGCCTCGTCGAACACCCCGTAGTTCGGCAGGAACCGCTTGCGGTATACGGCCTGCACCTCGCCGTCGGCGATCACGGCGGCAGCATTATGGACGTCCTCGTCGTGCTCGACGAACCCGACAACCGCAACCCCCGCGGTGACCTGGCGGGCCAGGTCCTCAAGGGCCGCGCGCGAGGCATCGGCGAATGAGGGCCGGAGCAGCAGGTCCTCGGGCGGGTACCCGGTGATGGCGAGTTCCGGCGTGAGGACGATCGCCGCGCCATGGTCATGCCCGCGCCGGATGGCATCGAGAACACGCTCGGCATTGCCGTCGATGTCACCGACGACGGTGTTGATCTGCGCACATGCAAC
>JAUROO010000080.1 GCA_030829765.1 Miltoncostaeales bacterium
ACTCGCCTTTGTCCATTCCGACGACCTCGGGATGGCATACGCCGACCACCCCGCCGACCGGCGCCGGCACCAGCTGGCCGTTGCGCTCGCGCGGCAGTCAGGGTTGTTCGATGTCCCCGCGGTCACTCTCGTGCCCGGACCGCCTCCCATGACCGACGTCGATCTGGGCGCCATATTCGCCCCCGCCTTCATCCGCGCGATCCAGGCCTTCAGCGCCCGCCCGATCCTGGCCGCCGCGCCCGAGGCGCGCCAGTGGGGCGTGACGCCCGACGTCCACCCGTATGCGGGCATGCACGACGACTCCGCGCGTCTCGCCGCCGCGGCATGGCAGGCCGGGGAGATGGTGGGGGCCGGAATCGCGAGGTCGGCGATCGTCCCCGCCGGCGGCGCGCACCACGGGTTGCCGCATCGCATGAACGGGTTCGGTGTCTACAACGACACTGCCGTGGCCATCCTCGCGCTGCGCGCCGCGGGAGTCAGCCGGATCGCCTACATCGACCTGGACGTCCACCACGGTGACGGCACGCAGGGCTTCTTCTGGAACGACCCGGCGGTGCTGACGGTCTCGGTGCACGAGAGCGGTCGCTACCTGTTCCCGAACAGCGGCTTCCCGGAGGAAACCGGCGGGGCGGAGGCCAAGGGCAGCGCCGTGAACCTCGCATTGCCGCCTGAGGCCGGGGACGACGCCTACCGGATGGCCATGTCGAGGGTGGTGCTGCCCGCGGTCCGGGCCTTCGGGCCCGAGGTCATCGTCGCCCAGTGCGGCGTGGACCATCACCACGCCGATCCCCTCTCGCACCTGCGGACGACCATGCCCCTCTACCCGGATCTGTGGTCGTCGCTGCTCGGCGTGGCGGACGACGAGTGCGATGGGAGGATCGTGGTTCTCGCGGGCGGGGGGTACGACCCCTGCAACGCCCCACCGCGCGCGTGGGCCATGCTGATGCTGCAGATGGCGGGCCTGCCACGACCTGACGCCCTGCCCACCGACTTCGCGCCTCTCGCGGCGTCCCGCGGCTGCACGGAGCCCGCGGCCGACTGGCTGGCCGAGCCCGACCTCGCCGAGGTGCACGCACGGTCTGCCGAGGCCATGGCCGCCGTGGAGCAGGCCATCGCGGACACCCTCCGGGAGTCACCGCTGCTCGCGTAGCCACAAGGACATCCCGGGGCGGGCGAGAAAAGTGATTCCCGTGCCGGATGCTGCTGCACAGACCGCAGGACCACCGCGGGACCTGCCCCTCCAGAGCGGGCTGAAGCCCGGGTACGACGTCTTCATCATCGTCGTCACCGTGCTGTCGATCATCAACTGGGTCTTCCTGCTGATCCCCGCCAATCTGGGGAACGACACCCGCAGCCTGCTCATCTTCATGGAGCCGATCTTCATCGTGATCCTGCTCCTGGACTTCGCGCTGCGCCTGCGCCTCGCCAAGGGCGCCCGCTGGCACTACATGAATCACGGCGGGGGATGGTTCGACCTCATCGGAAGCCTCCCCTACGGGCGCATCCTGCGTCTCTTCCGCCTGATCCGCGTACTGCAGGCCTTCCATCACTACGGATGGAAGGACACCGTCAGCTGGTTCATCGTCAACCGCGCGCAGGGCACGCTGTTCCTCGTGATGGCCTTCCTGCTGGTCGTGCTCGAGGGCGGCGGGCTGCTGGTCCTCTACTTCGAGGCCGGGGCACCGGGCTCGAACATCGAGACGGGTGGCGAGGCGCTGTGGTGGGGTGTCGTCACAATCACGACCGTTGGCTACGGAGACTTCTACCCGGTCACCCCGGGTGGCCAGGTGGTCGCGACCATCATGATCTTCTCCGGTGTCGCCCTCATCGCCATCTTCACCGCGTGGGTGGCGTCGAGCTTCCTCACCCCGTCCTCGTCAGCGCAGGGAACCGACGCGCCAACGCCGGAAGTGGGGGAGGCCACCCCGCGGGTGCGCGCGATGGAGGGCAACGACCCCGGGGCCATCATCCATGACCTCCGCGACAGGATCGACGCCCTGGAGCAGGCTCTGCTGCACCACGGCAAGCGCCCCGACTAGCCGCTGCGGCGGCGGTACTGCCGGGTTGCGAGCGGGATCATCACGGCGATGATCCCCACCATCCACACGATGGTCAGCCACACATAGTTGCCCACCGGCTGCGCCAGGAACAGTGCGCGGGCGGCGTTCACGACGATGGTGAAGGGCTGGTTGTCGGCGAACGCCTGCAGCCAGCCGGGCATCGAGTCGGTCGGTACGAATGCGGAACTGGCGAACGTGAGGGGGAACAACCAGATGAAGCCGGCCGACTGCACGGCCTCCACCGTCTTCATGCTCAGCGCGATCACCACGCCGATCCACGAGAAGGCGAACGACGTGAGCAGCAGCAGTCCGAAGGCCACCAACTGCGCACCGATCGAGCCCTCCGGCCGGAAGCCCACCGCGAGGCCCAGCAGCGCACCGGCCAGCGCCCCCGCCCACGGCCGCGCTTCGTCCCGCTCGCTCAGCACGATCGCGACCACCAGGTCGAACGCGGCGAGCTCGAGCAGCAACGCCAGCATGTGCGGCCACGCGGCCA
>JAUROO010000081.1 GCA_030829765.1 Miltoncostaeales bacterium
AGTACGACCCGGCCACGCAGGACGTCATCTCCAACGCCTCGTGCACCACCAACTGCCTGGCGCCGGTGGCCAAGGTGCTGGATGACGCCTTCGGCCTGGAGCAGGGCTTCATGACCACCTGCCACGCGTACACCAATGACCAGCGCATCCTCGACCTTCCGCACTCCGACCTGCGGCGCGCCCGCGCCGCGGCGTTGTCGATCATCCCCACATCGACGGGCGCGGCGCGCGCCATCGGTGAGGTGCTGCCGCACCTCAAGGGCAAGCTCGACGGCATCGCGCTTCGCGTGCCCACCCCGGACGGCTCGGTCGTCGACCTGGTGGCGGACCTGAAGGGCACGCCGGGCGCCGACGAGATCAACCAGGCGCTCAAGGAGGCCGCGGACGGCCCCATGAAGGGCATCCTCGGCTATTGCGATGACCCCATGGTGTCGCGCGACATCATCGGCGATCCGCACTCGTCGATGGTCGACACGGCGCTGACGATGACCATGGGCAATCAGGCCAAGGTCATCTCCTGGTACGACAACGAGTGGGGCTACTCGTGCCGCGTGGTGGACCTCGCCCAGAAGCTGCTCCCGTAGTGGCAGCGCTCGTCCGGGTCGACTCGCCGGGGCAGTCGTGGGCCCATGAGCGCGTGCTGGTGCGCGCGGACCTCAACGCGCCCCTCGAGGCCGGCCCGGGCGGCGCCCCCCGGGTTGCCGACGACGCGCGCATCCGTGCATCGGTGGCCACCCTGCGCCATCTGCTCGACGCGGGCGCGGCGGTCGCGGTGTGCTCCCACCTCGGGAGGCCGAAGGGAAAGCGGGTGGACGACCTGTCGCTCGCGCCGTGCGCCGCGCGGCTGTCGGAACTGCTGGGGCAGCCCGTGGAGTTGCTCGCCGACTGCCAGGGCTCCGACGTCGAGGCCCGCATCCGCGCGCTCGGCCCCGGCGAGATCGTGATGCTCGAGAACCTGCGCTTCCACGCGGAGGAGGAGGGGAACGACGCGGCCTTCGCCGATCGCCTCGCCGCCGGGTTCACCATGTACGTGAACGATGCCTTCGGGGCAGCGCACCGCGCGCACGCCTCCACCGAGGCCGTGGCCCGTCGGCTGGACCCGTGCGCCGGCCTGCTCCTGGCCCGCGAGGTCGAGGTACTCGGGGGCCTGCTCGACGCGCCGGAGTCGCCGTTCGTCGCGGTGCTCGGCGGGTCGAAGGCGAGCGACAAGCTGCCGCTCATCGAGAACCTGCTGGACCGTGCCGACCGCATCCTGATCGGCGGGGCCATGTGCTTCACGTTCCTGAAGGCGCTGGGCGACCCGGTGGGCACCTCCCTGCACGAGGACAAGGACGCCCAGGCCCTTGCGCTGCGCCTGCTGGAGCGCGCGGCCAGGGTGAACTGCACGATCCAGCTGCCCACGGACATCCTGGTGGCAGACCGCTTCGATGCGGGTGCCGACCTCAAGGTGGTTCCGAGCGACGGCATCCCGGACGGCTGGATGGGCGTGGACATCGGTCCCCGCACCGCGGCCGCGTACCGCGACGTCATCATGGGTGCGGGCACGGTGTTCTGGAACGGGCCGATGGGCGCGTTCGAGATCCCGCCGTTCGCCGAGGGCACCCGCGCCGTGGCCGAGGCCATGGCCGCCTCACCCGCGGCCACCGTGGCGGGCGGCGGGGACTCCGGCGCAGCGCTGGGGGACATGGGCCTGGCCGACCGCCTGACCTGGGTATCCACCGGGGGCGGGGCGGCACTCGAGCTGATGGAGGGGCGCGCGCTGCCGGGGGTGGCCGCGCTGCCCACCGCATGAGCGCACCCCGGCGCCCGCTGGTCGCGGGCAACTGGAAGATGCACAAGACCGCCGGCGAGGCGCGCGAGTTCTGCACGGCACTGGCCGTGCTCGTGGGCGCCGAGCCCCCGGTGGACGTTGCGGTGTGCCCGCCGTTCACGGCGCTGGAGGCATCGGTGGACGCCCTCGCGGACACCTCCATCGCGGTGTGCGCGCAGAACGTGCACGAGGCCGCCTCGGGGGCGCACACCGGCGAGGTGTCGGCCCCCATGCTTCTGGCGGCAGGCGTGGACGGTGCCCTGGTGGGCCACTCCGAGCGGCGTGCGGCGGGTGACACGGATGCCCAGGTGGCGCTGCGCGTGCGCGCCGGGATCGACGCCGGGCTCACCGTGGTGCTGTGCTGCGGTGAGTCGCTCGACATCCGGCGCGCGGGAGACACGCAGCGCTTCGTCACCCGCCAGGTGGAGTCGGCGCTGGCCGATGTGCATGCCGCCGACCTGCCGCGCCTGGTCATCGCCTACGAGCCCATCTGGGCCATCGGCACAGGCGAGACCGCCACGCCGGAGCAGGCGCAGGAGGCGTGCGCCATCGTGCGGTCCGTGGCGTCCGAGCGCGTCGACGGCGCATCGCTGCGCATCCTCTACGGCGGCAGCGTCAACCCGGGCAACGCGGCCGAGTTGATGGCCTGCCCGGATGTCGACGGCGCCCTCGTGGGTGGCGCCAGCCTCGATCCGGAGTCGTTCGCGCGCATCGTGGCGGCCGCGGGATGAGCGGCCCATTGGTGCTGGTGGTGATCGACGGCTTCGGCATCGCGCCGCCGGGCCCCGGTAACGCGGTTGACCTGGCGCGCACGCCCGTGCTCGATGCCCTCGCGCGCGAGGGGTCGGCCACCCTTCTGCAGGCAAGCGGCCTGCCGGTGGGCCTGCCCGACGGGCAGATGGGCAACAGCGAGGTGGGGCACCTGAACCTGGGCGCCGGCCGTCGCGTCCCGCAGATGCTGGTGCGCATCGACGAGGCCGTGCAGGCTCCCGGTGGGCTTGGCGCGATTCCGGTGATCGGCGCGGCGCTGGACGCCGCGACGGGCGCCACCCTGCACCTGGTGGGTCTTGTGGGAACCGGCGGGGTCCACGCGAGCCAGCGGCACCTGGTGGCGCTGCTCGACGCCGCCCGCCATCGCGGCGTACAGCGGGTGGTGGTGCACGCCATCACCGACGGCCGCGATTCACGCCCGGACTCCGCGCTGCCCGCCATCCGTGACCTGGAGGGCCGGGGCGCAACCATCGGCACGGTGGTGGGGCGCTACTGGGCCATGGATCGCGACCACCGGTGGGACCGCACGGCCCGTGCCTACCACGCCATGGTGCATGGCCGGGGCGAGGCCGCGGCGACCGCGGCCGAGGCCGTGCAGCGCTCGTATGACGCCGGCGTCACCGATGAGTTCATCGAGCCCTGGGTAGTGGGCGATCCTGCTGCCGGGCGCATCCGCCCCGGGGACCAGGTGATCGTCTGGAACTTCCGGCCGGACCGCGCGCGGCAGATCACCCAGGCGCTCGGTGATCCGTCGTTCGATGGCTTCGACCGGGGCGGGGATCCGCCGCTTCCGGCCATCACCACCCTGACCCGCCTGCGCAGCGAGTGGACCTACCCGGTGGCGTTCGAGGCGGAGGACGTGCGGCAGGGCCTCGCAGAGTCGGTGAGCGATTCCGGACGCCGTCAGTTGCATGTGGCCGAGACCGAGAAGTACGCCCACGTGACGTATTTCTTCAACGGCGGGCGGGAGGATCCGTTCCCGGGCGAGGAGCGGAACCTGGTGCAGAGCCCGCAGCACGTGGCCACCTACGACGAGGCACCCGAGATGAGCGCCGCGGGCATCCGCGACGCGGTCGTGGGAGCGCTGGCGGAGGGTGGCCGCGAGTTCATCGTCATCAACTTCGCGAACGCCGACATGGTGGGGCACACGGGCGTGGTGCCGGCCGCGGTGAGCGGCATCGAGGCCGTCGACCGCTGCATGGGGGACATCCGCCCGGCGGTCGCCGCGGCCGGTGGGCTGCTGCTGGTCACCGCAGATCACGGCAACTCCGAGGCCATGATCGAGCCTGACGGCAGCCCGAATACGGCCCACACCACCAATCCGGTGCCGCTGTGGATCGATCGGCCGGGTCTCCCCCTGCGCGAGGGCAAGCTGGGGGATGTCGCGCCCACGGCCTGCGCGCTGATGGGCTGGGATGCGCCCGAGGTGATGACCGGCGACGTCCTCGTGGACGCGGCGGGCTAGGATGCCCCGCCGATGAGCACGCGTCCCCAGGAATGGCTTCCCGATCCATCGGGCCGGCACCAGCTGCGGTGGTGGGACGGCGCGCAGTGGACCGAGCATGTCAGCGACGACGGCGAGGCCGCCACCGACCAGCCCGGTGATGCCGGATTTCCTCCGCCGCCCCCGGCGGGGTCGGGCCCGGGTGCGCCGCCGCGGCGGTCGGGCCGGGCCACCGCATCACTCGTGCTCGGCATCGTCGGCATCCTCGTATTCCCTGTCGTGTGCTCCACCCTCGCGATCATCTTCGGCGCGCTGGCGCTCCGCGACATCGGTGACGACGACCGCATCGCGGGGCGCAGCATGGCCTGGTGGGGCCTTGGCCTCGGCATTGCGGGCCTGGTCATCGGCCTCGGCCTCATCGCGTACCGTTTTGCGTGATGGCCGGGATCTCCGACCGCATACACGTGAAGGCGCAGTCACCCGATGGCTATCGGGCGCTTGCCGGGCTCACGCGGGCCGGGCACCCCGACCACGCGCTGTCCGAGCTGGTGAAGCTGCGGGCCTCGCGGGTGAACAACTGCCGCTACTGCGTGGACACGCACACCCGGGCCGGGCAGAAGGCCGGCCTGGACGATGCCCGCATCGCGGCGACGGCGGACTGGCGCGCATCCGATGTGTTCGACGAGCGCGAGCGCACCGCCCTGGCCCTCACCGACCTGCTCACCCGCACGGACGAGCTCGCGCAGGCCGAGGCGCCCGTGTCGGAGGCCACGTGGGACGCCGCCGCGCGGATTTTCCCCGGCGATGAGTTGGTGCAGCTGGTCTTCACCATCGCGGGCATCAACACATGGAACCGCATGATGATCGCCGAGGCGGTGTCGGCGGGGGAGTGACGCCGGGCGGATCAGGCCACGCGGATGAGCGTGGTGATGATGTCCGCCCGCTGCTCCATGGACACCACCTCGTGCCCGGCGTCGTGGCACCAGGCGGGGAGGTCCAGGAACACCATGGGGTCGTCGGCGAGGACCTCGAGCACCTCGCCCGGTGCCATGCGCTGGATGGCCTCGCGGGTCAGGGTCACGGGCACGGGGCACCATGTGCCCAGGGCGTCTACGCGGCGGGCCGGGGCGTGGCTCATCACGGGGCCATCGCGCGCAGTGCCTGCACGGCGTCCGCGTAGGCGCGGACTGCCTCGTCCACCTCGGCATCGGTGGTGCCGGGTCCCGCGGTCATCAGCACGGCCGACCGCGCGATCTCATCGTCCGCGCCCATGGCCTCGAGTACCGGCGATGCCTTGCCGGCGCCGAAGGTGCAGGCCGATCCCGGCGCCACGGCCACCCCGCGCGCGGCCATGGCGAGCGCAACGGCCTCGCCCTCCACGCCGCGCGCCGATACCTGCACGTGGCCCGGCAGGCGCTCATCCGGCCCCGGGCCGTTCAGCCGGGTTCCGGACACCGCGCATACCCCGCGGGCCAGGCGCGTGGCCCGCCGGCGCATGCGCGCGGCACGCGCCGGCATGTCCGCGAGGGCCTCGCGCGCCGCGGCGCCGAGCCCGGCGATCCCGGGCACATCGTGCGGCCCCCCGCGCTTGCCACCCTCCTCGGGGCCGCCCTCGATGAGCGGGTGCAGCCGCGCCCCCGGCCCCAGCAGCAGCGCGCCCGTCCACGCCGGTCCGCCCAGCGACCGGCCGTCGATCACCACCATGTCGGCTCCCAGCCCGTCGGGAATGGGGATGAGCCCCGCCGTCTCGCCCGCATCCAGCACCAGCGTGGCATCCGCTGCGACGGACCGGGCCACCGCCACCTGCGTGGCGATGTCACGCACGGTCCCCACCTCGGCCTGGCCGTGCGTGAGCACGATGATGTCCGCGCCCCCGGCAGCCTGCCGCAGCGCGTGCTCGGGGACGTGCCCGGTGCCGTCCACCTCCGCCAGGCGCAGTTCCCCGCCCCGGCGGGTAAGCGATCGCCCGGCGGCCAGCGCCGAGGCGTGGGCCAGTGGATCGGCCGCGATCACCGGGCGTGGAGTGCCGCGCACGCCCGCGCTGCCCTTGAGGGCCAGGCTGCGCGCCTCGGTGGCACCGGAGGTGAACACCACCGACTCCCGTGGCCATCCGGTGATCGCGGCCACGGCCTCGCGCGCCTCCTCAATCGCCTCATGGGGTGCGCGTGCATGGTCGTGCACTGACATCGGGCTGC
>JAUROO010000006.1 GCA_030829765.1 Miltoncostaeales bacterium
CACCCTGGTCGGCAAGGCCGGCGTGGACGTGGGCAAGGCCTGCCTCACCTTCCCGGAACTCAAGAAGATCTGGTCGCCGGGCTCCAAGGTGAACAACTGGAGCCAGGTGGGCAGCGGGTTCAAGGACCTGCCGATGGCCCTCTCGGGCCCGGACTCGCAGTCGGGCACCTACGACTTCTTCAACGAGGAGGTCCTGGGCGAGGATGCGAACGGCGACGTCATCCAGCCGCGCCAGGACTACACCGCGTCGGCCGACGACAACGTGATCGTGCGCTCGGTGCGGGACGCCGAGGCCGGCCTGGGCTACTTCGGGTTCACCTACTTCGAGGAGAACACCGACACGCTGCAGTCGTTCGCGCTGGACGGCGGCGAGGGCTGCGTGGAGCCCACCACCGAGAGCATCACCTCCGGTGACTACAAGCTGTCGCGCCCGCTCTTCATCTACGTGTCGAAGAAGTCGCTCGCGCGCCCTGAGGTGCAGGCCTTCGTGAAGGACTACGTCGCGAACGCCACGGCGCTCGCCGAGGCCAACGCGTACGTGCCCGCGCCGCAGTCGGCGCTGGATGAGTCGGCCCAGAAGGTCGAGGCGGCCGCCTCCTGAGCACTCAGGTGACACCTCCCGACCGCCCGCGGGCGCGCCGCAGCGCCCGCGGGCGGTTCGGCGAGAAGGCCGTGCTGCTGGCCCTCGCCGCCGCCGCGACCATCTCGGTGCTCGTCACCGTGGGGATCGTGGTGGTGCTGGTGGAGGAGGGCGCGCTCTTCTTCACCGATGTCCCGATCACGGAGTTCTTCACCGGGACGCAGTGGTTCCCGCTGGAGGGCAAGTTCGGGGTCCTCCCCCTCCTCAACGCATCCATCGTCATCGCCCTGATCGCGGCCGTCGTGGCCGTTCCCCTGGGGCTGGGATCGGCCATCTACCTCAGCGAGTACGCACCCGAGCGCCTGCGCCGCGTGGTGAAGCCGATCCTGGAGATCCTCGCAGGCATGCCCACCATCGTGCTGGGGTTCTTCGCCCTCGATGCGGTCACCCCCGCCCTGCAGATGGTCTTCCCGGGGCTGGGGCTCTACAACGCCCTGGCGGCCGGCATCGTGGTGGGCCTGCTGATCACGCCGCTCATCAGCTCCCTGTCCGAGGACGCCATGCGCGCGGTGCCCAACTCGATGCGCGAGGGCGCGTTCGGGCTGGGAGCCACGCGGCGCGTGGTGTCGCTGCGCGTGGTGGTGCCCGCCGCGCTCTCGGGCATCGTCGCCTCCATCGTGCTGGCCATCTCGCGCGCCATCGGCGAGACCATGGCCGTCACGCTGGCGGCGGGCACCATCCCCAACCTCAGCTGGAACCCGCTCGAGGGCATGCAGACCATCACCGCGTACATCGTGCAGGTGTCCAAGGGCGAGGCCACCCGCGGCAGCTTGCAGTACGACAGCATCTTCGCGGTGGGCCTGCTGCTGTTCGTGGTGACCCTGGTCATCAACATCATCGCGGTGCGCATCGTGCGCAAGTACCGGACGGTGTACCAGTGAGCACCCTCGAGACCCCGGCGCCCCCGCCGCAGCCGCCGGCAGCAGCCACGGTGCGGCCGCTGGCGAAGAAGCGCGCCCGTCCGTCGGAGCAGCTGTTCAAGTGGCTGGTGGTGGGCCTCACGGCCATCACCATGGCCATGCTCATCTGGCTGCTCACTTCGGTGCTCATCCGCGGTGCCGGGTCGATCAGCTGGGCGTTCCTCACCGACAAGCCATCGTCCAATCCCGCCAAGGCCGGCTTCAACTCGGCGCTGCGCGGCTCGATCGTGCTGATGATGGTCACCATCTTCTTCGCCTGGCCCATCGGCGTGGCTGCGGCGCTGTACCTGGAGAAGTTCGCGGCTCAGTCGGCCACCCTCACCGAGCGGCGCCTGCGCGAGCGGCTGGCGACCGGTCGCGTGACGGGCCTGGGCGCGACATGGGCACGCACGCGCCTGTGGTGGCTGCGGATCCGCCCGCGCGTGGTTCACCTGGTCGACGTGAACATCTCGAACCTGGCTGCGGTGCCATCGATCATCTACGGCCTGCTGGGGCTCGCGATCTTCGTGGGCGTCCTGGGCATCTCGAAGTCGCTCCTCGCCGGTGGCCTCACCCTGGCGGTGCTGATTCTTCCGATCATCATCATCGCGGCGCGCGAGGCCCTGCGGGCGGTGCCCATGTCCATCGAACAGGGCGCCATGGCACTCGGCGCCACGCGCTGGCAGGCCGTGCGCAGGCAGGTGTTCCCCGCCGCCCTGCCCGGCATCCTCACCGGCACGATCCTCGCCATGTCGCGTGCAATCGGCGAGACGGCGCCGCTGATCGTGGTGGGTGGCGTGGTGTACAGCACGGCGGTGCCCAGCCTCAACCCCCTGGACGCAGGGAACGAGGCCCTGCTGGCCATGCCGCTGCAGATCTACTTCTGGACCGACCAGCCCCAGGCGTCGTTCCAGGCCATCGCGGCCGCGGGGATCATCGTGCTGCTGGCCACGCTGCTCGTGATGAACCTCGCCGCCATTATCCTTCGCAACCGATACAGCAAGCGCTGGTAGGAGAGATGACCACCAACGTGGACCCCGAGAAGACCGCCAAGGACTCACCCATCGAGATCCACCTCGCCACCGGTGCTGCGGACGGGGGAGCCTCACCGCCGGCCGCCGGGGCCCAGCCCGGAGCGACCTCCGCGGAGCCCTCGCTCGGGCCCCCCATCTTCCGCCTGCACGACCTGGGCGTCTGGTACGGCAACCACCACGCCGTGAAGGGCGTGACGATGGAGGTTCCGAAGAACGCCATCACCGCGCTCATCGGCCCGTCCGGCTGCGGCAAGTCCACCGCGCTCCGGTGCCTCAACCGCATGAACGACCTGATTCCCGGTGCCCGGGTAGAGGGCCGCGTGCTGTTCGGCGATGAGGACCTGCTGTCGAGCGACGTGGACCCGGTGGACCTGCGCGGCCGCATCGGCATGGTGTTCCAGAAGCCCAACCCCTTCCCCAAGTCCATCAAGGACAACCTCGAGTTCGGCATGAAGGTGAATGGCATCAAGCCCACCGCCGAGCGCGTGGAGCAGGCACTGGTGGATGCCGCCCTGTGGGACGAGGTGAAGGACCGCCTCAAGGCCGAGGCGTTCTCGCTGTCGGGCGGCCAGCAGCAGCGGCTGTGCATCGCCCGCGCGATCGCCGTGGAGCCCGAGGTCATCCTGATGGACGAGCCCTGCTCGGCGCTGGACCCCATCGCCACCCTGGCGATCGAGGACCTCATGAAGAAGCTGGCCGAGCGCTACACGCTGGTGGTGGTCACCCACAACATGCAGCAGGCGGCGCGCATCTCCGATCAGGTGGCCTTCATGACCGTGGAGGGCACCGCCGAGGGCAACCGCACCGGCGTGCTGGCCGAGGTGGGCACGGCCCGGCAGATCTTCTCGGCTCCCAAGGACCCCCGTACCGAGGCCTACATCACCGGCCGCGTCGGCTAGGAGCTACGCGCCGGGCGGCCCCACGGGCTGCACGGCGAGCACCGCGACGTCGTCGCGCAGGTCGGCCTCGTCGTAGCGCTGGGCCGCGTCGGTGAGGTTGGCGATGCGCTGCTCCAGGCTGGTTCCGCGGCTTGCGGCCAGAACCGCGGCCGCCCTGCGCCAGCCGAAGATCTCATCGCCCCGGCGCGCCTCCACCAGGCCATCGGTGTAGATGACGAAGGCGGCCCCGGGGGGAACCTGCACGCGCGTGACGGGCCACTCCACCTCATCCAGCAGCCCCAGGATGGGGCCGCGGGCGTCCACCTCCACCAGGCCGGCGTCGGTGCCGGTGACCAGCAGAGGCCGGGGGTGCCCGGCCAGGGCGAACTCGGCCGATCCATCGGGCGCGATGATGCAGTGGCACATGGTGGCGTACACGCCCTGATCGCGCTCGTGCGGCTCGGCGATGTGGGTGTTCATGATCTCGAGCACCCGCTGGGGATCCGGATCCACCTCCACCAGCGCGCCCCAGCCGAAGCGCATGCGCGCCGCACGGGCGGCCGATTCCGCGCCGTGACCCGCCACATCCCCCACCATCACGGCAAGGCGGCCATCGGGCAGCACCCGGGCGTCGTAGAAGTCGCCGCCCACCGCCAGTCCGGGGCTGGACGGCTGGTAGCGGGCGGCCAGGCGCAGGCCCGGCACTGCCGGCAGCGACTCCGGCAGAAGGCCCTGCTCCACGGTCTGCCACAGGCGGCGCTCGGCGCGCGCCGCCTCCGACCGGCGGGCGCTGGCCTCGGCCTCCTTGCGCTGGTCCACCACGCGGCCCTGCATGACGTTGAAGGCGTCCACCAACTGCACCACTTCGCGGGCACCGTGCTCGGGGCGGGGCACCGACTGCTCCAGGTCGCCTTCCCCCACGCGCCGCACACCCTGCGACAGCGCGCCGAGCGGGGCGCCCACGCGGCGCCACAGCGCACGCGTGGCGGCCACCACCGTGAGCACTGCCAGCAACGCGCCGCCCACCACGGCCAGCACGGCGAGCCACCGCCCCTGGTCGGCGCGTTCCAGCGCCAGCTGGCGCTCGGATTCGACCAGTTCACGCAGGTCGGCATGCTCCGCCCGCAGGGCGTCCAGCCGCGCCTTGTCGATGCCCTCGCCGATCCGCGCGACCGCCTCCGATGCCCGCCCGTCGCGCCGCAGGTTCACCAGCGTGCGCGCCTCGCGGAACCACTCGCGGGCCGCGCGGTCGATGGAGCCCACGGCGGCCTCCAGGTCCTCGTTGCCCTCCACCAGGTCGCGCAGGCGACCGATGCTCCGCGGGTAGGTGCCCTCGGCGCGCACATATGGCACCAGATAACTGCTGCCGCCGGTGAGGGTGTAGCCGCTCACGCCGGTCTCGGCGTTCAGCAGGTCGGCCAGGATGACCTCCGAGGCCCGGGCGCGATCAACCGCCACCTGCTGGTCGTCGCGGTATGAGGTGGTGGACCAGAACACCGCGAAGATGGCCACGGCGGTGAGCACGCCCAGCACCAGGCCCACGCCCACCACCGCGCGCGTCAGCAGCCCGCGCAGCGAGGGCGTGCCCTTTCCCCGGAGCACCTGCCCCAGGCTGCGGCGGTCGGGATCCCTCATTCCCCGGGGAGCCCCGCGGGGCTCAGGAGACGTCCGGCGACGGCCCCTCGGCCACCAGGCGCTGCAGCGCCTCGAAGGTCTCGGGGGTGGTGATGACCACCAGGGTGTCGTTGGCCTGGATGACCTCGTCCGGGTGCGGCATGGCCACTGAGTTCTCCTTGCGGATGATGGCCACGATGGTGCCGCCGGTGGTGGTGCGGATGCGGCAGGTGGCCACGGTCAGCCCCACCAGCGGGCTGTCCGGCGGGATGTCGATCCAGTCGATCGCCAGGTCCTTCAGCGCGACCTCGAGCTTGTCGAGGAGTTCCGGCCGGTACACCACGCCGCCCAGGATCGACCCGAGCTCATGCGCCTCGTCGTCCGACAGCACGATGACGGCCTCGGCGTCCTCGTCCGGGTCCGGCCGGTAGTACAGCTCGCGGCGGCCGTCGATGTGCACCACGGCGCAGACGTCCTCGCCCAGATGCGTGCGCATGGTGAACTTCTTGCCCACGCCGGGAAGACGCGTCTCGCGGACCTCGATCACGACCAAAGCCTCCTAGGAATCACCGGGGGATGCCGGCGTGCGTCGGGAAGAGCCGAAGAGCGCGCGCCCCACGGTCCTGGACTCCCTCATAAGTATCACCCCGACCGCCGCGGTTACCAACACCAGCAGGCCGGCGAACGACAGGATGCGCTCGCGGAACTCCGGTGACAGCGCCGTTCCAAGCGCCGCCAGCTGGGCCAGGATGAGCGTGAACTCGCCGCGCGCCACCAGGCTGGTGCCCACGGTGAACGACTGCCGCTTGCTGAACCCGGTCATCCGTCCGGCGATCCAGCCCGCCGCCAGCTTGCCGGTGACGGCGACCGCCACCCCCAGCAACAGCCAGTCCCACACGTCGCCCAGCGAGCCCAGGTTGATCTGCAGGCCGAAGGTGAAGAAGAAGATGGCCGCGGTGAAGTCGCGAAGGCCGAACAGGTGGCGCTCGATGCGGTCACGTACCTCGGTCTCCGACAGCAGGATGCCCGCGAGCAGGGCGCCGACGGGCGCGGAGAGACCGGCCTCCTCGGCGAGGGCCGCCGAGCCGATCACCAGCGCCAGCGCCGCCAGAACCAGGCGCTCACGCTCGATCTTGGTGGCGATGCGATCGATCACCTTCGGCAGCTTGTGGCTGGCGTAGAGGAAGGCACCCACGAACACCACCACCACCAGCACGCGCCAGGTGACCGCCGTGCCACTGACGGCCGTGCCCACCGCGAGGCCCGACGCCACGCCCAGGAACAGTGCGATGGCGATGTCCTCGAACACCAGCGTTCCCAGCACCAGGTCGGTTTCGTCGTCCGCCAGGCGCCGGAAGTCGAACAGCGCCCGGGTGATGACACCGCTGCTGGAGATGTAGATGAGCCCCGCCATCAGGACCGCCTCAGGCCCCGGACCCAGCAGCAGGAACCCCAGCCCCAACCCCAGCCCGCCGTTGATGATGAGATCGACGATGCCGCCGGTGAGCACCAGCCTGCGCGCCTGCATGATGCGCTCGAGCGAGAACTCGAGGCCCAGGTAGAACAGCAGCAGGATGACCCCGATCTCCCCCAGCAGGAAGAGCGGGTCGCTCATCTCGATCCAGCCCGGGAAGGGCTCCGATGGCCCCAGGGCCACGCCGGCCAGGATGAACAGCGGGATGGCCGAGATGCTCAGGCGCACGCCCAGCACCGACATCACGGCCACCGCCACCAGGATGATGGCGAGTTGCGGGATGAGGCCCATCAGGCCCCCAACGCGCTGCCGACGACCTCCGAGATGTGCGATGCGCCCTCGTCGCGCATGCGCTGCATCAGGCCCAGGGTGATGTCGCGGGCGATCAGCGGACCGCGGTACACCAGGCCCGTCCACACCTCTACCAACGACGCCCCGCTGGCGATGCGCTGCCAGGCGTCGTCGGCATCCATGATTCCCCCCACCCCCACCAGAACGAGTGCACCGGCGGCGCGTCGCGCGGCCACGCGCATCAGCTCGTCCGCCCGCGCGCGTACCGGAGGACCGGACAGGCCACCCTGCTCGGTGGCCGCGGGCGCCAACGGATCGGCCAGGCCCTCGCGGGCGATGGTGGTGTTGGTAAGCACCACGCCGGCCAGGCCCAGTTCTCCCGCCAGGTCCACGGCGTCCTCCACCTGCGCATCCGGGAGGTCGGGTGCCAACTTCACCAGCAACGGCATGGGGGGCCGGCCGTCGTAGCGGCGCATGGCGGCGTCCTCATCGCGCAGGGCGCCCAGGATGGACGTGAGGTGTGCGCGGTCCTGCAACTCCCGCAGCCCCGGGGTGTTGGGCGACGAGACGTTCACCACCACGAAGTCCGCCACGCCGCGCAGCAGGCGGAACGACGCCAGGTGATCGTCGGCGGCACGCTCCAGGGGCGTCACCTTCGACTTGCCGATGTTCACGCCCACCGGGATGCCGGCCCCTGCGCCGCGGCGGGCATCGGCGATGCGCCGGGCGGTGACCGCGGCGCCGTCGTTGTTGAAGCCCATCCTGTTGACGATGGCCTCATCGGCCGGCAGGCGGAACAGGCGAGGCCTTGGATTGCCCGGCTGGGGGCGGGCCGTGACGGTGCCGATCTCGGCGAATCCGAATCCCAGCCTGCCCCATGCCCGCACGGCCCGGCCGTATTTGTCGTACCCGGCGGCGAGGCCCACCGGCCCCTCGAAGGACAGGTCCATGAGGTGCTGCCCCACCGTGGCATCGCGCTGCGAAGTCCACGACGATGCGGCCGCGAGCGCAGGGCCTCCCGCCTGCAGCGCGCGCAGCGCGGCCTCGTGCGCGCGCTCGGGATCCATGCGGAAGGCCGCGCGCCGCAGCATGCCGGCCGCGCGTATGGTCACCCAAGCGCCGATCGGTCGCACTCGGCGGCCAGCGCGGTGTCCTTCTCCGTGATGCCGCCCTGGTCGTGCGTGGCGAGGCGCAGCGTCACCGCGTTCCACCGGATGTCGATGTCCGGGTGGTGATCGGCCGCCTCGGCCGCCACGGCCACGCGGTCCACGAATCCGATGGCCGCCATGAACCCATCGGGGAACACGTACCGCTTGGCCAGCATGCCGTCCTCCAGCCCCCAGCCGGGCAGCAGGGCGAGGGCGGTGGTGATGTCATCGTCGCTCAGCAGGGCCATGTGCCAACCCTACCGACGACACTCACGGGAATGGATGCGAGCCGCGCCCAACGTATCGACCCGGCGCATGCACTGCGGCTGGAGGGCCGGCGCGCGCGCTGGCTGGCGCAGCGCCTGCTGGGTCCCGGAGTGGGACGGCCCGCGCCCCTTGGAGCCCTCCGCATGGCGTTGGCGCTGTCGGCGCCCCTCGCGGTCGGCATCGCCATCGGCCGACGCGACCTTGCGGTGCTCGCCACCCTGGCCGCATTCTTCACCTCCCTGACGGAGCCGGGCGGGGGATACGGACGTCACCTGCGCGTGTACGCCGTGATGGCCGCGCTGAACGTGGTGGTGCTGATGCTTGCGCTGGCCTGCGCAGGCCACGCCGTGGCGGCGGGCCTGACGATGCTGGTGCTCGGAATCGCGGCAGGCGTGGCGACGGCCTGGGGGTCGGTGCCGGCATCCGTCGGCCCGGCGGCGCTCATCCTGTTCATCATCGCCCAGGCGCTCTCCCCCGCACCGGCGCTGGGGCCGTCGGTGGCGGCGGTGGCCCTGGGCAGCGCGTGGGTGGTGGTGCTGGCCGTCCTCCCCTGGCCCGTGGCGCCCTATGCACCGGCCGACCTGGCGGTGGCCACGGCGTGGCTGGCCGTGGCCGACCTGGCTGCGCGCCCCGACGTGGACCGCCTGCGCGTGTCTGCGCTCACCGCTCTGGAGCAGGCGCGCGACACGCTGTCGTCCATACGCAGCAGGCGCCCCGGGTGGTCGGGCAGATCGGCCCGTCTGTGGGCCGTGATCGTGGCGGGGTCACGGGTGACATCCCTGATCAGCGCCGTGGAAGACGAACGCCGACGCGAGACCTCCGGCCCCGCGGTGCGCGCCGCGATGGACGATGTGCTGCATGAGGTGGGGCACCTTGCGCGCGGCATCGCCGCCGGCGTGGTGGACGCCCGCCACGCCCCGGACTCCCGGGCGCTCGACCAGGCCGTGGACCACCTGCGCGCCCTCGCCCCCGACCCCGAGGGGCTCACCGGCCCCGCCCTGCACGGCGCGCTGGTGGCACGCGGCCGGGTGCGGGCGGCACGGCGGCTGCGGCGCCGGCTGCACGACGCCATGGACGCCCTGTCGCTCCCCCATCCCCCCGATGCGAGACCCGACCGCCCGCGGCGGCCTGTGGCACGCCCCACGCTGGCCGCGACGATCGATCCGCACTCGACCGCGCTGCGCCACGGGCTTCGCCTGGGAGTGGCCGCCGGGCTGTCGGTGGGTGCCTTCACGGCGCTCGCGGGCACGCCGGTGCTCGGCATCACCCACGGGCAGTGGGTATCCATCGCCCTGGTGGGCGTGCTCCGCCCCACGCTGGGCGACTCCATCCAGGTGACCACCCAGCGCGCCGCGGGCACGGCTCTGGGGGCGGTGCTGGCGCTGGTGCTGCTGGTGGCGCTGACCGGCAACGCGTGGGCCCTCGCGGGGGCGATTGTGGTGATCGGCGCCCTGGCCGCCTGGCTGCAGCCGGTCAACTACATGTGGTTCGTGGTGCTGTTCACCCCGCTCTCGCTCATGCTGGCGGTGCTGGGATCCCCCCTTGATGCCTCCATCGCGCTGGAACGCCTCATCGCCACCGGCGTTGCGTGCGGGGCGGGTGTGGTGATCGCCACGGTGCTCTGGCCCAGCCGTGGCGGGGCGCAGCTTCCGGGCGCGCTGGCCCGCGCCCTGCGGGCCGCGGCCCATGACCTGGACGGGGCGCTGGGCGTGGCCGCGGGCCGGGTCCCTCGCAGCCAGATGACCGAGCGCAACCGGGCGGCCCTGCTGGCCATCGACGACGCCGCGCGCATCACCCAGGCACGCATGGCGGAGTCGATCGAGGCCTTCTCGCGGCCCGATCCCCTGGCCGCGCTGGAGGCATCCACCATGCAGTTGGTGCGCGACATCGGAACCCTGGCGGGCCGCATCCCCATCGAGGGGGTGGCCATTCCGGGCGCCGGGCACGTGCGCACCACCCTCACGGACGCCCTGGGCACCGTGGCGGCGGCGCTCGAGGCCGGCACGGCACCTGCCGACCCCGGCGACCTCACCACATGCCTGGACACGGCACACGACGCCCTCACCCACGACGAGACAACGGGCAGCGTGCCGATGGGCCTCGCAGGGACGCTCGACATGCTCGACACCATCGCCGCGTCCACCATGCGCATCGCGGGCGAGGCCGCGCGATGGGCGGAAGCCCCGGAACCCGGTCGCCATGCACGCTGGAGCCGGATGCGTGCCGCGCACGACTGATGGTGCTGCTCCAATGTGCGTGGTGAAGCGGCTGCGCACCGGGGACGAGGCGGCGCCTCACCCCATCCGCCCGATAGAAGCCCAGAGGACACGAGCCACCCGCGCAGCATGGCCCGTTACCTCAGCGCTGGCCGTCTACCCTGCCTGTGGGCCGTTAGCTCAGCTGGTCAGAGCAG
>JAUROO010000082.1 GCA_030829765.1 Miltoncostaeales bacterium
CGCTGCCCGAGGGCGAGCGACGGGTGATGGCGCTGCGCTGGCAGGACCCGCAGGCCAAGGGAACCGACCTCCGCGTCACCGTGGAGGACACGGCGCGGTTCTGGCGCGCATGGGGAGCCGAATGCGACCACGACCCGAACGCCGTGCTCTTGAAGGGGATGATGTACCACCCCACCGGCGCGATGCTGCGCGCGGCCACGACGTCCTACGGCGACGGCCCGCTGGCCGACGGCCGCCTGGCGTGGATGGATGACCAGCCGCGCGCGGCGGCCGCCTTCCGGACACTCGGCTACGAGGGTGAGGCCGCGTACATCGAGCAGTGGATGGCCCGCGCCGGTGAGGGCGGGCCCGTCCGTGACCTCAGCGGAGGCGAGCCCCCCGCCGAGGCCAAGGTGGACGATGTCGACGCCGACATCATGATCGGCGCGCCGCCGGGCGACGCGCGGGGGAACATCCCCTACCTGCCCGACCTGCTCGATGCGCTGGGCGCCTGATCAGTCGAAGTTCCGGCAGCCCATGGTCTCGATGTACGGGATCATGTCCTGCCAGGCGGCACCCCCGATGAGGACCTGCACCGCATCGCACTCGTTGCCATCGAGCGCCGAACCCGACTGCAGCAGATACCACACCTTCTTCGACCGCGGTGCGTAATAGATGGCCGCGCCGTCGAACGCGTACTTCCGGCAGTTCGACGCCCGGCGGTTGAACTTCGCACCGGCGATCGTCTGCGTGCGGGCGGAGAGCTGCACCGTGTAGCAGCGGGCCGGCCCCTTGAACTTCGCGGCCTTCATGATGGCCCGCTTCTGGGCGGCCGTCGGGCTCTTCTGCTTGCTGATGGCCCCGCCGGACAGGGCAGGGGCGGCGGTTACCGCGAGGGCCGCGATGGCCGCGACGCCGATGGCGATCCATCGCCTGGTCATGGGGTATCTCCTGGGTCGGGAGGGGGACGGCCCCCATGACGTTACCGTCACCCCCGGTGGGCTACTCTCGCGCGCATGGATTGGGGAATCACCTGGCGGGCGGCGCTGTCACAGGCGATCGTGGTGGCGGTGCTCGGCGCCGCCACGGGCCTGGCGTTCTCCCATGAGTTCTTCGAATCGTGGGGCTGGGCAATCGGACCCCTCGCATGGCTGGCCGCCACGCTGGTGACCATCGCCATCTGGTCGCTTCCCGCATGGCCCACGCTATTCGGGGCGATCGTCGCCGGGCTGGTGAGCCTGGTGGGCGTGGCGACCGGGCTGCACTGGACCGGATCGGTCATCGCACTGGTGCTGTTCGCGCTGTGGTGCGGTTGGCAGGGGCGGCGCCCCGGCCTGCGGCTCGCGACCTGACGGGCGCCTAGGCGCCCTGGCCCACGGCGTCGCCCAGGGCCTCCCACACATCCAGCTTCGACCGCACCCGGCGGATGACCTCGTCGGTGAACGCCGTGGTGCCGCACTCGCCGCCCAGGTCGGGTGTGCGGAAGCCATCGGCCACGGCCTCGAGCGCGCCCTCGTAGATGGCGCGCGATGCCCGGCGCGCGGGTTCGGACCGCATGTAGCCCAGCACGGCAGCACCGGCCAGGATCATCGCCAGCGGGTTCGCGACGTCCTTCCCCAGCAGCGTGGGCGCCGTGCCGTGCGGGGCCTCGGCCATCACCACCGATGGCGTGAAGTCATCCGCGAAGGCCAGCAGCAGCGATTCGGCGCCGGCGATGGTGCCGAAAAGCTGCAGCACCATGTCGGAGAGCAGGTCCCCGTCGCGGTTGAGGGACGGCACCACGAGGGCCTCCCCCGTGTGGCCCACCAGCACCGCGTAGAGGGCGTCGATGAGCGTGGGCCGATACGGAATGCCCGGGTACCGGGCGGCAGCCTCGTCGAGCTCCTCCTTCAGCATCCCCTCGTACACCGGCGACACCGTCCACTTCGGCCCGCCGATGACCGTGGCGTTCATGCGGCGCGCCTGGAGGAACGAGAACTCGGCAACAGCGCGGCAGACCCGCCGCGAGATGTGCTCCTCGCGGTAGGCCACCTCGTCCAGTCCGTCCCCCTCGCGCCACTCGCGTGCGCCGTAGGCGTCGTCCACCGCCATGCGCACCACCGAGATGGGAGCGTGCACGCCACCGATGGGCCGCACGCCGGGGATGCGCCGTCCGGTGCGGATGATGACCCGGCCATCGATGGCCGTGCGCAGGAGCGCGTTGGGGCTACCCACGTCGCCGGCGCCCTCCGGGGTGACGGTGGCGGCCTTCAGGCCATAGCCGGTGCGCTTGAGGGCATCGGCGGCCTCCTGCACCACCCCGTTCGCGCTCGCGCGACGGGACTCCAGCGACAGGTCAACCCGCTCGAGGGCCAGGGGCATGCCGATGACGTCAGGGGCCAGCACGCGCAGGGCCTGCTCCAGCAGCTCCTGGCCGGTTTCGTCCCCATCCATGACCACGAGAACAGGTGATGACATGCGCCCACTGTAGGGCGACGTGCGGCGGCGTCGCGTGGCTTCGGTGGGCCGCGTTGCAGCGCGACTACGCGCGGGAGACCGCCTCCCACGCCGCCCACACGACGTCGCGCAACTGCCGGGCTGCCGCCGCGGGATCGTCCGCGTAGATCACCGAGCGGCTGGCCGACACCAGGGCACCCGCGGCGTGCCCCCCGAACGCGGGCCCAAGCGCAGCGGGGTCGCCCCCCTGTGCACCGACGCCCGGCAGCAGGAAGGGCTGGCGGGGCATCAGCGCCCGCAGCCGCACAAGGCGCCCCGGGACCGTGGCCCCCACCACCGCGCCCACCGATGACAGCCCGTCGCCGGACGGCAGGTCCTCCCCCCACCCGCGCACCCGATCGGCCACGGCCTCATGCCACAGGCGGCCGTCGGCCAGCGGCAGGTCCTCCAGCTCGGCGGCGCCCGGGTTGGAGGTGCGCACCAGGACGAAGAGGCCGCATCCGGTATCACGGGCGGTGTCGAGGAACGGCTGCACGGCATCGGTGCCGAGCATCGGGTTCACCGTGAGGGCATCGATGGGCGGACGCATGAAGGCTGCCGCGTAGTGGCGCGCGGTGGCGTCGACGTCGCCCCTCTTGGCGTCGGCAATCACCAGCAGCCCGGCATCATGTGCCGCCTGCGCGACATCTTCGAACGCCTGCCAGCCATCGGCGCCGAACCGCTCGAAGCACGCGAGCTGCGGCTTGGCGGCCACGCAGTGGGGTGCGGCCTGCCCGATCACGCGGAGGCAGAAGTCACGTGCGCCCGCGACCCCGCCCGGCACCCGCGCGGGGTCGGGATCAAGCCCCAGCACAACCTGCGAGCGGCGGTGCGCCACGTGCTCGGCGAGGCGGGATGCGAAGGGCTCGGGACTCATAGGACGACCGCCGTGACGATGGGGATGGTGAACAGGGACAGGACCGTGGTGACGGCCACGCAGCCGGCCAGCAGGCTGACGGGCAGACGGTAATGGGCGCCCATGACGAGGGCCATCATGCCGCTGGGCATGGCCCCCAGCACCGTGATGGTGTCGAGATCATTCCCGCGGAACCCGAAGGCGTATGCGATGGCGAAGGCCACCACCGGCGCCACGGCCAGTTTCAGCACCGACACCCCGGCGATGGTGCGCCAGTTGCGGGTGATGCCCGACCACTCCAGCACGATGCCCGCGTACAGCATCACCACCGGCAGCAGGCCGGCGGCCAGGTACTCCACGGGGAACTGCAGGAAGTCCCACAGGTCATGGACCCCGGAGAGGTTGAGCACCAGCCCGAGGATGAGCGCCCACATGGGCGGCAGCAGCAGGCCGCGCAGCGAGCCGAGGATGGCGCGCGCATCCTGCACCTCGCCGCGCCCGAACCACGCGGCGACGATCGGGTTGAAGGTCCAGATGAGGATGCCGGTGCCGAGGGCGTCGTACATCACCGCGACCGTCAGCGAGTAGTCGCCGCCCGAGGCCGCAATCAGGGGAAGGCCGAAGAAGCCGGTGTTGGCAACGCCCACCATGACCATCACGCCACCGACCGCGCCGCGGCCCAGATTCATCATGCGCGCGAACGCGAGGGCCAGCGGGGCCATCACGGCCGTCACCGCGAAGGCGACGAAGGGCACCAGGATGAGGCCCCAGTCCAGGTTGGCGCCGATCATGATGTCCAGCACCAGCGCAGGCAGCAGCGCGTACAGGGTGATCTGCACCAGGATGGGGGCCTGGTCGCGCCGGATCACCCCGAAGCGCTGCAGCAGCACCCCGATGGCGATCATGATGAGCGCCGAGAAGGCGGTTTCGATCACGGGAAGGAGCGGCCCACCAGGTACACGGCGCCTGCCGCCAGCAGGTTGGGCCGGCGCAGGCGCGCGCCCTCCAGCGGCCGGCCGCGCTCATCCAGCAGCACGCGCCGGATGGTCATGAGGTCCTCGTGCTCCAGCAGGGTCTCGAAGTCGCGGATGGTGCACAGGTGGATGTTGGGCGTGTCGTACCAGCGGTAGGGCAGCGACCGGCTGGTGGGCATGCGCCCGCGGGCCGCGAGCGACCATCGCAGCCGCCAGAAGCCGAAGTTGGGGAACGACACGATCCCCACGTGCCCCACGCGCATCATCTCGTGCAGCACCAGCGCCGGGCGATGCGTGGCCTGCAGCGTCTGGGACAGGATCACCACGTCGTAGGCATCGTCGTCCACATCGCCCAGGCCCTGGTCGATGTCGGCCACCACCACGGGCACGCCGCGGGCCACGCAGGCGTGGAAGCCCTCGTCGGAGATCTCCACGCCGGCCCCGGCGCACTCCTTCTGCCGGATCAGGTGGTCCAGCAGCACGCCGTCGCCGCACCCGAGGTCGAGCACCCGCGAACCGCGGGGGACCATGGCGGCGACGACGTCGAGATCAGGGCGGAGGGCCATCCCGCGCAGGCTACCCGCCGCACCCCGGGGACAGTCGCCGGGGGGAGGGACTGTCCCCTCAGATGCCCCGGTCGTCGGCCGTGCGGGCCAGGAATGCCTCAACCGTACGGTGGTACTCGGGGATGTCCAGCAGGAACGAGTCGTGCCCCCATGGACTCTCGATGTCACGGAAGGTCACCGGCACCCGCCAGCCCTGCAACTGGCGCACGATCTCACGCGAGTGCTCGGTGTCAAAGCGCCAGTCGGAGTCGAACGAGACGACGAGGAAGCGCGTGGGGGTGCCCTCCAGGCACGCCCCCACCTCGGCCGGGTCGGCGAAGGCATCGAAGTAGTCCATGACGCGGGTCATGTACAGGTACGTGTTGGCGTCGAACCGCTTGAGGAACGACTCGCCCTGGTGCTGCAGGTACGACTCCACCTGGAAGTCCACGCTGAAGTCGAAGTGCGGGGCATCGCCGTGCTGCAGGCGGCGCCCGAACTTCTCGCGCATGGACTCCTCGGACAGATACGTGATGTGGGCCATCATCCGGGCGATCGACAGGCCGGTGTCGGGTGCCCGCCCGCTGCCGTAGTAGTCCCCCGCCTGGAAGTCCGGGTCGCGCATGATGGCCTCGCGGGCCACGGCGCTGAAGGCGATGTTCTGGGCCGAGAGGCGGGACGACGAGCAGATGACGAGCGCGGCGTCGATCTCACCCGGGTGGTCGATCACCCACTGCAGCACCTGCATGCCGCCAAGCGATCCGCCAATCGCCGCCGCGAGGTGGTCGACGCCGAGATGCGCCAGCAGCGCGCGGTGCACCTCCACCAGGTCGCGCACCGTGAACAGGGGGAATGTCAGCCCATAGGGGCGCCCGGTGGAGGGATCCACCGACGACGGCCCGGTCGTTCCCTGGCAGCCCCCCAGCAGGTTCGCGCACACCACGAAGAACCGATCGGTGTCCACGGGTCGCCCGGGCCCGATCAGGTTGTCCCACCAACCGCGCCGATCCGGGTCCCCGTGGTGGCCCGCGGCATGTGCGTCGCCCGTCAGGGCGTGGCAGATGAACACGGCGTTCGAGCGGTCGTCGTTGAGGGTGCCGTACGTCTCGTACGCCACCTCCACGGGGCCCAGCCGTGCCCCCGACTCCAGCACGAGCGGGTCGTCCTGCGTGAACAGGACGACCCGCCGGGTCTCGGTCAGTCCGATCCCCTCGGCTGGGGTGCGGGTGGTCAGGCGGGCGCCCCCGCGGCTGCCGTCGCCTTCGCGATCGCCTGGTCGAGGTCGGCGATCAGGTCGTCCACGCCTTCGATGCCCACCGACAGGCGAACCGTCTCGGGGCGCACCCCGGCCAGCGACAGCTCCTCCTCGTTCAACTGCGAGTGCGTGGTGGTGGCCGGGTGGATGGCCAGCGACTTGGCATCCCCGATGTTCGCCAGGTGGCTGAACAGCTCGAGGTTGGAGATGAACGACTGGCCGGCATCGCGGCCGCCGCGGATGCCGAAGGTGAGGATGGCCCCGTAGCCGCCATCCAGCATGCGGCCCGCGAGCTCGTGGTACTTCGACGATGCCAGGCCCGGGTAGTCCACCCACTCCACGTCGGTGTGGGCCTCGAGGTGCCGGGCGATGGCCAGCGCGTTGCTGCAGTGGCGCTCCATGCGCAGGTGCAGCGTCTCCACGCCCTGCAGGATGAGGAAGGCGTTGAACGGCGAGAGCGCGGCGCCGATGTTGCGCAGCAGCACCGTGCGGATGCGCCCGATGTAGGCGGCCGGGCCGAGTGCGTCCGACCACACCACACCGTGGTACGACGGGTCGGGGGCGGTAAGGCCCGGGAACCGGGCGCTGTTGGCGACCCAGTCGAAGTTGCCCGAGTCGACGATGATGCCGCCGATCGAGGTGCCGTGGCCACCGATGAACTTGGTGAGCGAGTGCACCACGATGTCGGCGCCGTGCTCGAACGGACGGCACAGGATGGGCGTGGCCACCGTGTTGTCCACGATCAGCGGGAGCCCCTGCGCGTGGGCGGCCTCGCTCCAGGCGTCGAGGTCGATCACGTCCAGGCTCGGGTTGCCCAGCGACTCGACGAACACCGCGCGGGTGTTCTCATCCGCCAGGCGCGCCACCGACGACGGGTCGTCCTGGTCGGCGAACCGCACCTCGATGCCGAACTGCGGCAGCGTGTGCGCGAACAGGTTGTAGGTGCCGCCATACAGCTGGGGCTCCGCGATGACGTTGTCACCGGCCCGGCACACGTTCATCAGCGAGTACGCGACCGCCGCCTGGCCGGAGGCGATGGCGCACGCGGCGATGCCGCCCTCCAGCTGGGCCACGCGCTGCTCCAGCACGTCCCACGTGGGGTTCATGATGCGCGTGTAGATATTGCCCGGCTCGGCGAGCGCGAACAGGTTGGCGGCGTGCTCGGCGTCGTTGAACACGAACGACGTCGTCTGGTAGATCGGCACGGCGCGCGCATTGGTGGTGGGGTCGGGCTGCTGCCCCCCGTGGAGCGCGATCGTGTCGCGGTGGTGGTCGCTCATGCGGCGTATTTCTCCTGCGTGGTCGGTATCGGCGCTTGAAAGTCAAAATAATCTACAAGATTATTGGTGATTGGGACGGGACGCCTCCACGAGAGGCCCGGCATCCCCGGGGTTCTAGTAGTCGCGCGAGGGGAATACCCCCAGGACGGAGATCTGGAAGGTGACCCCGAGAACGGGAGGCATGATCGGAACGGGCGCACCACCGCCCGCCGGTCCGGTCACGGCTCCGCCGCCCGACGCGGTTCCCGATGTCGTGGCCACCTGGCCCGACCCGGTGCCACCGAGCGACACCTCATGCACATGCTCGGGGAGGTTCGCGGGCATGAGTGATACCTGCTCGGTCCCCAGCTGCTCGCCCGGCTGACGCGGGGTGAGGCCGTCCCCGGCACCGGCGCCCAGCGGAAGCCGTCCCTGGAGATCCGGCAGCGCGAAGAGAGTGGTGGCATTCCCCCCGTAGAGCACCCCCAGCACCGCGAACAACGACGGGTTCTGCGCGATGGGGACCAGCGCTCCGTCGCACCGCGCATATCCCTGCACGGCCCACGGGAAGCCGGTCATCGAGATGGAGCCCAGGTAGGCGTCGTCGCTAGCCATTCATCCTCCGGTAATAGGCGCGGTGGATGATGGCCTCGTACACGGGGCGCTCCCCGTGCCGCATCACCGGAACCACGAAGAGGTCGAAGGATCGGCCGTCCACGGTCACCCCGTGAGTGCCCTGCGGGATATCGACGCCCGAAGGGCCCACCAGTGTCACGCGAAAGGCGTTCTGCCATTCGCGCGTGCCCGCCTTCGCGCCCCGCGCCACATCAAGCGGCTCGACGTCGCGGATGGACAACGTGACCGGCCCATCCGCAAGGCGAACGACGAGGCGCGCGCCGCGGGCGTCCTCGAACAAGCCCCGCCGGTATGTGGCGTGCGCTGGTCGCACGCGATCGATGGGTGGATGACCAGCCCGCGCGCGGCGCTGCCCCGACCCCGCAGCCGCCGCAGCGCCCGGCGCCGACATGGCGCCAAGGATCCCCGCACCCACCGCCGCGCCTGCAGCGCCGGTGAGGAAACCGCGGCGCGATGAGGCCTCCGTCCTTCCTGATTCATCCATTCCCTGATCCTGCCTGGGGGAAAGTCCATTGGCAACGGTACGCTGCCTCCGATGGAGCAGGCCCAATCCACAGTGCGCGAGGCAGTCGACTGGATCGTCCTCCTCGTCGAATCCTTCGGCGCGGTGGTCATCACGGTCGGGGTGCTCATCAGCATCGCCCTCCTCGTGCACGCCCTCGCACGGCCCACGCATCCGTCGTCATTCACCCGGGTGCGACTGGTGCTGGGCTCCTACCTGGTACTGGGGCTGGAGTTCCAGCTGGCCGCGGACATCCTCAAGACCGCCATCGCGCCATCGTTCACCGAGATCGGGCAGCTCGCAGCCATCGCCGCCATCCGCACGGTGCTCAACTACTTCCTCACGAAGGAGATCGAGAACGAGAAGGCGGAACTCGAGTCGGCGGGCCGGGTGATGGAGCCCCTCCCCACCCCGCGCCACTAGCGCCGTGCCCGACTGGTCCGCCGCGGCGATCGACTACGGGGCGTTCCCCGCCCTGCTGGTGATCGGCATCGCGGCGTTCATCGCATGCACCCTACGCGGGGACTGGCGCGCGGGAATCGCCATCGGCCTCGAGTTCTGGGTTGCCTCGGGGCTGCTGAAGCTGTCACTCGCGACCACCTGGGGGTCCATTGCCATGGCCGCCATCATCATCGCCGTCCGCAACGCCGCCATGTGGTCCATTCATCGGGCGGACACCGCGCGGACGAGCGACGCGGACCGGGTGGCGATCCGCTCCTAGCCAGCGGGCAAGTGGGTACTCAGCCGCGGACCTCGCGCTCCGTGACCACCCCGGTCTCGAGCGCCCGGCGCGCCAGCTCGGCGCGCTTGTCGTTCTGCGGCACATCGTCCATGCGGAAGCGGCTGTAGAGCTCCTTCAGGTGGCTCTTGACGCCGTCGATGCTGAGCACGCATTCGTCGGCGATCTCCTGGTTGGTGGCCGGGGTGGCGCGGCGCTCGCGCACCTGCGGGCCGCACAGCGCCACCAGCACGCGCCGCTGCGCGGGCGTGACATCGGGCGGGGCGTGCTCGGTGGCGGCGATGGTGCCGGGCTCCACCGCCTCCGCCGGGTTGCGGAACACCAGGATGGTGTCCCCCGCCCGCAGCCAGTCGCGGTTGCGCAGCCGCGTGCGCCCCGTAACGCGAATCCCGTTCACGAAGGTTCCGTTGCGCGACAGGCCGTCATCCTCCACGGCCCAGGCGCCGCCCAGCAACTGCATGACCGCGTGCACCCCGGACACCCGCGCGTCGAACGGCAGGGCCAGGTCGTTGTCGGTGTTGCGGCCCAGGGTCACGCGCTCGCGGCCATCCAGCGGCACCACGACGAACTGGTCCGCGCCATCGCGCAGGAACAGGAACGCGCTGCCGGCGCGCTCGGCCGCGATCACGGCCTTCGACTCGGCCACGGTCTCGGCCTTGGGGTGTCGGGGCTCGGTCATCGGTGCATGACCTCGCCCTGCACCCTAGCCGCCAAGCGCCCTGCGGGCGGCAGCCATGAGATCGGGGGCGGATGCGAAGCGCTCCGCGGGGGCGCGGGAAAGGGCCCGGGCGATGACCGGGTCGAGATCCGGATACCCGGGCACGCCGGGTGGTGGTTCCGTCAGGGCGGCCGACAGCGACGCCCCCGCCGTGCCCCGCGCATACGGGCCGGTGCCGGTGAGCATGGCGAACAGGAGGGCGCCCAGGCCGTAGACGTCGGCAGGGGGTCCGGTCTCCTCACCCATGATCTGCTCAGGCGCGGCGTATCCCGCGGTGCCGAGCACATCGCCGTGCGAGGAGATGGTGCCCTCCTGCGTGCTGCGTGCGATGCCGAAGTCGGTGAGGTAGACATGCCCGCCGGCGGCGCGGTCCACCAGCACATTCGCGGGCTTCACATCGCGGTGCACCAGCCCCCGGGCGTGTGCGGCGTCGAGGGCCGATGCCAACGCATCACCGATGCGCAGGGCCTCGGCGGGCTCCAACGGGCCTCCGTCGCGCATGGCCGCGGCGAGGTCGCCGCCCTCCACGAGGCGCATCGCCATGAAAAGCACCTCGTCATCATCCTCGGCGGCGAAGACCGGCAGCACGTTGGGGTGCTCGAGTTGAGCGGCAACCCGGGCCTCGCGGCGGAAGCGCTCGCGAAACCCCGGGTCGCCCGCCACATCCGGCGCCAGCACCTTCACGGCCACGGCGCGACCGGTGCGGAGCTCCTCGGCCCGGTAGACGACTCCGGCTGCGCCGCGCCCCAGCACGTCCACGAGGTGGTACCCGGGCGCGATGAGGTCGGCGGCGTCGTCTCCCCCCACCTGCGTTCCGTCAAGCACCTGGGCCACGGCCGCCTCGTCCGCGGCGGCGAACCGGCGGCGCAGATCATGCCGCTCGGCATCGGCGCGCACGTACGCCAGCACCAGCCAGGTGGCGATGGAGACGCCGAAGGCGATGAGCGGCGCCACCACCGGGATGATGACGCCGGCGTCGAAGGCCGACTGCGCGGTGACCGCAAACACGACGAGCGCAGCGGCGCCACCGATGGCCGCCCACAGCTGGCGCCGCAGGGCGAGCCCGGTGACCGGGATCACCATTCCCATGGCGATGATGAGCAGCACGTCAACGGGCCACGGCGACATGGACATGAACCGCCCGTCGAGGGCGTTCTGGACGGCCTGCGCGTGCACCTCGCCGCCCGGCAGGGTGTCGTTGCCCGGAGCCGTTGTGGTGAGGCGGTCAACCGGGGTGGTGAGGTCGGTACCCACCACCACGGCCTTGCCCCGGATGGCCGACGCCGGCACGCGCCCGGCCAGCAGGTCGCCCACCGGCACCGTGCGCACCGTGCCCGCCGGGCCGGCGAAGTCGATCTTGGCGTCGCCGTCGGCGAAGACGGCGTCGGGCACTGCGGCCCCCGACTGCGCCGCGACCGCCACCGCGAAGGCGTCGAGCCCGCTCCAGCGCGCGGGGATGCTGCTGACCGGCCAGTCGCGGTTCACCTGGAACCCCGTGTACCCGGCACGGGCACCGATGCGATCGAGGTGCGCACGCCCGCCCGGCAGCCACGCGAGGGTCTCGGTCCCTCCGCCGGGCGCGGCCTTGGTGGCGGCGAACACCACGTTGCCGGCGCGGCGTGCGGCGTCCGATAGCGCGCGGTCGTCGGCCGCCCCGAACGCCGAGGGCTCGGTGAACGCGATGTCGTACCCGATGGCCGACGCGCCGCGTGCCCGCAGGGCATCGATCACCTCCGCATGGATGGCGCGCGGCGGGGGCCACTGCTCGCCCAGTTCCTCGAGGGTTCCCTCGTCGAACACCGCGAACACCACGTCCGGAACGGCGCCCGTGCGCTCGCCGCGCACCTGGAAACGCCAGTGCTCGCTCTCGATCTCCACCCGCTGCAGGGCCCCGGTGCCCCACAGGGCCAGGCCGATCACCGGCGCCAGCATCAGGACGAGCGCCGTGATGATGCGAGGCTTCACCGCTTCCGGACGACGTAGGTGCGCTTCGCGCGGACGGTGACCGTCCGGCGGGTCACGAGATTCCGCACGCCCACCACGCCACGGAACACCTTCACGCGGCTATACCGGCAGGTGTCGCTCGCACTCCAGGATGTGCCGCGCGCGGTTCCGGTGATGTACCGCGACCGCGTGCGGACCACGCCCCGCTTGCGCCGCTGCTTCGTCTTCGCCACCGACACGCGCACCGTGCGCGACCGCGTGCGGGTGACCCGCGCGCGACGCCCCGTCGCGGCCTCCTGGCGGGACGCCCCGCATGCGAGCGGCTGCGACAGGCGGATGTCCGTGAGCGTGGGCCTGCCCTTCCGCACGTTCTGCTGGAAGGTGAACACGCCACGGGATACGACGACGTTGCGCGTGGGGCCTGCCGTGCCACCCTCGCGGATGCGGATGGACACCACGCCACCGCGGGTGTCCACCTGCGAGCCCACGGGCAACTCCTGCGGCACACCCCGCTCGAGTGACACGAACTCATCAGTGCCCGGCAGACGCACGGTCACGCTGCCGCGCACCGCGCGCGCCACGCCGTCGCGGCCGATGACCGGCTGTGGCGCAGTGGATGCTGCAGGCGGGGCAGCCGGCGTCGCCGCGGGCTGCGCGGGGGCAGCCGGGTCGGCGGTCGCGGACCCGAGCAGCCGGGTGACGAAGGGGGTCGCGGCGCCCGCGAATGCGCTGAACGACCCGCCCGCGGTGATCGCGCCGTCGCCCTGCAGTGCCAGGGCCTCCACCGTGCCGTCGAAGCCGGCGCCGGGGGCGAACGCGGTGTCGAGGCTGCCGTCGGCATTCAGTCGGGCGATCCGCGGACGGCTGGTGCCGTCGTAGGAGGTGAACTGGCCGCCCACCACCACCTTGCCATCGCCCTGCAGTGCCAGGGCCTCCACCGTGCCGTCGAAGCCGGCGCCGGGGGCGAACGACGCATCCACCGCGCCGGATGCGTCGAACAGCGCGATGCGTCCACGCGCCGTGGTCTGCGCCAGCGTGAATGCACCGCCCGCGATCACGGCGCCATCGGAGCGGCGGACCACGGCGTTCACCACCGGGGAGGGGCCGTCGACGTAGCCGAACCACCCGGTCTCCAGCGTGCCGTCGGCGCGGACCTCGGCGATTCCCGTCTGGCCGATTCCGCCGTACGTGGCGAACGCGCCGCCGAGCATGGCACCACCGGACGGCAGGGCCAGCACCGCCCGGGCGGCGGCACCCCCTGTGCCGGTACCGGTATCGAATCCTGCATCCAGCGACCCCGTGGGGCCGAACTCGGCAAGTCCCCCCCGGTTCTGCCCGTCGGCCTTCGAGAAGCCGCCCGCCACCAGGACGTCGCCGCTCGTGCGCAGCGCGACCCCCTCCACCGGGCCGTCGAGCCCGGATCCCGGGTCAAAGGAGGAGTCCAGTGCCCCGGTCGTCGTGAGCCGCGCGATTCGCGACCGTCCCGTGCCGTCGTACGCGGTGAAGGCCCCTCCCACCACGATGCGCCCGTCGGGCTGGATGGCGATGGCGTTGACGGCTCCATTCAGACCCGAGCCCACGGGAGCGAACCCGCCATCGCGGGTACCCGCCGACGCGGCCAGCGCGATCCCCGCACCGGTGCCGAGCGCCACCGCGGCCACGGCTGCGGCGGCGGCGCGGCGCGTGCGCTGCTTGGGCTGTCCGGCGGGGTGGGTCATGCCATGAGGATCGCGCGCGCGCGGGCGCAGTGGGTACACCCGCGGGTGTGGATGTCATCACCGGCCCCGTGGGTCGGTGTCGACTCTACGCGCGGGCAGCGCGCCTCGTATCCGACGGGGGTGTGCGGGGAACCACCCGGGCAGGTGATGGCCGTGCGCAACCGCCTGCATACGGTGGTGCGCATGAGCACACCCCGCACCGCACTGGCACTGCTGCTGATGCTCACCGGGGTGCCGACTGCGACCACGGCACTGGCTCCGCCGTGGAACGCCATGCTCCCGGCCCCCGTCACCCTGGCGGGGGCCGGGAGTGGCTCATCTGGCGAACGGGTTGCGTCAGACCACGCGGCACCGCGCATCACCAACGCGCGCGCCCGGAGCGCAGGACCGCGCCTGGTGATCCACATGCGCCTGTCCGAACGCGCCCTGGTCAGTGCGTACACC
>JAUROO010000083.1 GCA_030829765.1 Miltoncostaeales bacterium
AACTCGCCGACGCCGCCGCGTGCGAACGGGCTCCGCCCGTGCGCTCACGCGGGTGACCCGCCTGCGGTAGTCGCCAACCGATACACCGGCGCCATCCGCCTCTCGCGCTTTTTCGCCAGGGGAAACACCGAACCCGGCGGCGTCCCGGCACGCGACGGTGGGGCTACTCGGGCGGAAGCTCCAGGCGGCGCTCCCCGGCCCAGGCGGCGGCCTGCGACCGGCGCTGGAAGCCCAGCTTGCGGAGGAGCTGCGACACATGGTTGCGCACGGTCTTCTCGGAGAGGTGGAGCACCTCGCCGATGGCGCGATTGGTGTAGCCCTCGGCGATCAGCGCGAGCATCCTGCGCTCACGGTCGGTGAGCCCGGCCAGCTCGGCCTCGGCCTGCTTGGCCGAGAGCTCACGGAACTGGCTGAGCAACGCGCCGGTGGCACGGGGGTCGAGCGTGGACGCACCCGATGCGGCGTCGCGGATGGCCTGGGTGAGGCGCTCGGCATCGGCCTGCTTCAGCAGGTAGCCCGACGCCCCGGCCATGACGGCGCCGACGATGGCCTCCTCGTCGGAGTAGGAGGTGAGCATGACCACCCGGATTTCCTCGTTCTCCTGCTTGATGCGGCGGCAGGCATCCACGCCGCTTCCATCGGGCAGACGGATGTCCATCAGCACTACGTCAGGGGTGAGCTGCGCGGCCATCTGAACGGATTCGGCCACCGACCCGGCCTCGCCCACCACGCGGAATCCGCCGGTGTGGGAGAGCAGCGACCGCAGGCCCAGGCGCACGACGTGGTGGTCGTCGACGATGAGCACGCGGATCGGATCAGTGGGGCTGGGCGTCATGTGCTGATCACCTCATCAGGGACGCCGGACCGGGTGGCCGGCATCTCGGTTGCCTCGACGTCGTCGAGCGGAACGGCCAGCACCACGCGGGTGCCGCCCGTGGGATTCGGTTCGATCACCACCCGGCCGCCAAGGCGACGGGCGCGTTCCTCCATGTTACGGACCCCGTTGCCATGTCCCTCCGCAGAGCGGTCGGGGATGCGATCGGGAAAGCCGCGGCCGGTGTCGGCCACGAGGAGGTTGATCTCATCGGCCCGGAAGCACAGGTTCACCTCCACGGCGCACGGGCCGGCATGGCGGGCGACGTTCGCGAGGGCCTCGCGCAGCACATGGCTCAGGTCCTGCCCGGCATCGTCGGGCAGCGGCCCGCAGGCCTCGATGCCGGAGACGCGATAGGCCACCTCGAAGCTGGGGTCGGCCGCGAAGTCGGTGACGATGCGGTCGAGGTCGGATGCGATTCCGGCAGGCCCGCCATCGGGCGCCTGGAGACCGCGGATGTACCCGCGCAACCCATCGATCGTCGCGTTCAGGCTCCCCACCACGCGGCGGACCTCGTCCCGCACCTCGGGGTCGGGGGTATTCAGCGCGATCGCCTCGAGGTGCAGCCCCGAGGCGTAAATCGACTGGATGGTGCCGTCGTGCAGGTCGCGCCCGAAGCGCGCGCGCTCCTCTGCCACCAGGCGTGCGCGGTCAAGGCCCTCCTCACGCTGCGCGATCTCCACCTCGAAGATGTCGAGCAGCTTGATGAACGCCAGCAGCAGCACCACCGCCACCAGGGTGCGCACCACCTCGAGGGGGAAGCCCGTGGCGTCGAACCAGGCCGCCTCGTTCAGGATGCCCCCCGGCGCCCACGGAGCGGGCTCCACGACGAATCCCCCGACGATGGCGTAGGCCAGGAATGCGCCTGCGGCCACGGCCGCGTAGGCGCCGATGCCGGACATGCCCTCACGGGGAAGCTGCTCGCGTTGCAGCCACATGCCGTACGCCGACAGCAGCGCCCCGGGGATCACGAACACGTAGCGCGACAGCGCGGCGCTGGTGGACTCCCACTCCAGGACGCCCCACTGCTCCTGGGCCGCCACCATGGTGGAGATGACGATGACGGCGGCCCAGGCCGCGACCGACGCGACGGTCAGCGCGGCCAGGTGCCGCCGCGCCCATGGAACCAGCCGCAGCCCGAACTGGAGCAGGAACACCACCGCGACCGTCTGCAGCACGGCACGGATGACCACCAGTGCCTCGATCACCTCGGGCGCGAGGTACGTGGCCTGGATGGGGATGAACACATAGCCCCACACCACGAGTGCGGAGAGGAAGGCGAACGACGCGAGCCAGATGAGCGACGAGGTCAGCGCCAGGCGGGTTGCACGCCGTCGCTGCAGCCACAGGGCGAAGCCGAGCGCGAACAGCACCACCCCGTGCACGAACACGAGGAGGGAGTCGTTCTGCTGGAAGAAGGTGCCCATCACATGACCGCCCACGCCGGGCTGGTCACTCTAGCCCCCGTCAGGAGGAGGCCAGTTCCTCCAACCGCGTGCGGATCTCCTCGAGCGACTCGGCCTGCGCGGCTGCGACGATCTCGGGCTCCTCCACCAGTGCCCGGCGCTCCATGGGGTTCAGGCGGTTGGTGACGTAGGGGTCCTCCACGATCGCCGCGAGGGAGCGGCCCTGGCTGAGCTGACCGGTCACGTACTGGATCAGCCGCTTGTGGGCGGCGCTCTCATCCGTGATGAGGCTGGCGATGGTCTCCTTGATGCTCATGCGATGGCCTCCCGGGCCGGGGCCTGGCTCACCCGGCCCGTGGCGCGGAGGCGCCGGATCCGCTCATCCATCGGAGGATGCGTGGAGAAGAGCTTGGTGATGCCGCGGCCGTGGAACGACGCGAACGGGTTGACGATATACATCTGTGCCGTCGCGGGGTTGGGGTCCATCGGCACGCGCTCCGCGCCGGCCTGCAGCTTCTCGAGCGCGCTCGCAAGGGGCTCGGTCTCGCCCATCAGCTCGGCACCCGTGCGGTCGGCCTCGTACTCCCGGCCGCGGGAGATGGCCAGTTGGATCATCGTGGCCGCAATCGGCGCGATGATCATCGCGGCGAGGGTCCCGATGAGGCCGAGACCGCCCTCGTCGTCGCCGCCACCGAAGATCAGCGAGAACTGCAGCCAGTTGGCGACTGCTGCGATCGCGCCCGCGGCCATGGCGGCGACGCTCGCGATGAGGATGTCCCTGTTCTTGATGTGGGCCATCTCATGCGCCACGACGCCCTCGAGTTCGCGGGCCGACAGCTGGTACTGGATTCCCTGCGTCACGGCGATCGCCGCATGGCGGGGATTGCGCCCGCAGGCGAATGCATTCGCCTGCTGGTCGGGTGTCACGTACACGCCCGGCTTCGGCACGCCGGCGCGCCGCGCCAGGCGATCCACCATCGCGTGCAGCTCCGGCGCCTGCTCCGGCGTCACCGCGACGGCCTTCGACATCTTGAGCGCCATCGGGCCGCTCATCCAGTACATCGCGAAGTTGAACACGACGGCGATGCCGGCCATGAGGATCAGGCCGGTGGCGCCGCCGATGAGTCCGCCGAGCAGGATGAGGACCGCCGTGAGGGCGGCCATCAGCATGCCGGTCTTGGCGTAGTTCCAGGCGGTGGTCGCGCCGGAGGTCATCGGGCCTCCAAATCGGGGTCGTGGGACCGGGAATCCCCCGGTTGCGTGCCAGTATAAGAGTGGTGGATATGCGAATCCGACGAGCGGGCGTTGTGCCTCGGTTAAGACTCGCGGCCGCCTGTACGGCGCTGCTTGCCGTATCCGGAGGCGTGGTCGCAGGCTGCGGCGCGGGAGGACGCGTGGAGCAGCAGGCCCTCGAGGCCGACCCGGCACTCGTGCTGCGCGTGCTGCCGACGCGGCCGGGACTGGACATCGCCGGGCCCGAGCGCTCGCCGGGTCCGGACGGCATCGACCGTGCGGCGCTGGACCGCGCGATACCGGACCTCGTGGACAGCGCGCGTGACGCCGGACTGCGTGACCTGTCGGTGCGGGAGTGGACGGGCCCCGGGGGCGCACGGCTGGTGGCGGTCGCGGGCCTGTGGGACGACGGTGACGCCGCAGGGGCGATCGGCGGCGAGATCGCGCGCGAGGCCGTGCCCGATGGCAACGCATGGACACCGGTTGAGTACGGGGCATCCCGCGGATACCGATCGGCGGATGCGCGCGCCCTGAGCGTGGTGATCGGCCGGGTATGGCTATTCGTGCGGGCCGAGGGTCCCGTGGGTGACGACGCGGTGCTGCGGACGGTCGAGCTCATGCGCAAGGCCGCCGCCCAGCAGGACGAGCGGGGATCGGGCCCCGATGGGTAGGGAGCTGCAGCGCACCTATCGCGGCCGCGCCTGGCGCGAGGAGGACCCCGACGACAAGCGCGGCCTGCATGAGGTGGACCGCACCGAGCACGCCGTGATGATCGCCTCCATGGGCTGCTCCCCCGTGGAGGAGACCGACCGCCTCACCGAGATGGCCGAACTGCTGCACACCGCCGGCGCCACCGTGGTGCATCGCGTGGTCCAGCACCGCGACCGGCCGGATCCCCGCCTGTACCTGGGCCGCGGGCGCCTCGATGAACTCGTTGAGTGGGTGAAGGAGAACAAGCCCGATCTCGTCGCCTGCGAGGGCGACCTGTCTGCGGGGCAGCAACGGCACCTGGAGGATCGCCTGAAGACCCGCGTGGTGGACCGGGCGGGGATCATCCTCGACATCTTCGCCCTGCACGCCCAGTCGGCCGAGGGCAAGCTGCAGGTGGAGCTCGCGCAACTCGAATACTCATACTCGCGGCAGGAGGGGCTGTGGCAGCACCTCGAGCGCCTGGGTGGCGGCGTGGGAACCCGTGGCCCCGGCGAGAGCCAACTCGAGAGCGACCGCAGGATGATCCGCAACCGCATGGGCGTGCTGCGCAAGCGCCTGGGTGAGGTGGAGCGCAGCCGCGAGACCATGCGCGAGGAGCGCCTGGCATCACCCACCACCCGCGTGGCCCTGGCCGGATACACCAATGCCGGAAAGTCGAGCCTGATGAACGCGCTCACCGGGGCGCACGTGGACGTGGAGGACGCCCTCTTCGAGACCCTTGACGCCACCACGCGCGCGTTCTCGCGGGATGGCATGAAGGTGCTGGTCAGCGACACCGTGGGATTCATCCGGCATCTCCCCCACCAACTGGTCGAGTCCTTCCGCTCGACGCTCGAGGAGGTGCGGGACGCACACCTGATCGTCCATGTGGCCGACGCCAGCGAGGACGACGAGGGGCGCGCTGCCCGGGCGACCGCCGTCGAGGAGGTGCTCGACGAGATCGGCGCCCATGAGGTGCCGCGATTGCTCGTGCTGAACAAGGTGGACCTGCTCGACGACGAGGACCGCCACGCCCTGGCCCGGCGTCACGTGGGGGCCGTGCTGGTATCCGCGCGCACCGGCGAGGGGATCGACGACCTGCGCGACCGTCTGCTGGCCACCGCGCGCGCCCGGTGGGAGCGCGTGGAACTTGCGGTCCCCTACGCACGGGGCGATGTCATCTCCGCCGTGTACGCCCAGGGGCGCGACGTCACCCAGGACGCCGGGCCCGACGGCACCACGATCCGCGCGCTCATGCCGCCGGCCGCCGCCGGCCGGGTGCGCGCGCTCCTCGCCCGCGGCTAGCTGCGGATGAACACCGGCGTGCCGATGCGCACGCGCGGGTACAGGTTCTCGACGTCCTTCATGTACATGCGGATGCAGCCATGCGATGCTGCAGACCCGATGGACGAGGGATTGGGCGTGCCGTGCATGCCGATGGCCGGTGCCGAGGTACCGATCCACCGCGTGCCCAGGGGATTGCTCCCGCCGGGCGGCACGGGGTCGAGGCCCGCTGCCCACGGGGAGTCGGGCGGGAACCACGTGGGGTTCTTCTGCTTCTGGATCACCGAGTAGTTCCCGGTGGGCGTCGGGTGCGCAGCCTGACCGATGGCGATCGGATACGTGCGTACGCGCTTCATCGCCGAACCGCCACGCTTGGTGGTGCCGCGATAGAGGCGCAGCTTGAAGTCGCTCTTGTCGATGACGATCACCGACCCCACCGAGGTCCGGCTGGGCCGCACGCGCTTGCCGATGAGCGCGTACGGACTTGCCGGGCGCGGCGCGGTGAAGGCGGGCGCGAGCAGGGCGAGCGACTTCGGGACGTTGATCTGCTCGCCAAGGCGGGGCTTGCGGATGATCGGCTGCCTGCCGCGCAGCACCACCAGCGCATCGCGGCCCTCAACCTCGTACTGGGTGGCGCGCCAGTCCAGCACGCGGCGCAGCTTCGCGCGCGAGATCGACTCGCGCACCGGAAGGTTCACGTACGTGCCCGGGGCGGGGACCTGCGCAAACGCCTGCATGATGGTTGCGTCCACGTCGGCCCGGTACCCGACGGCATCCGGTCGGATCGCGAACTCCCGCCCGCGGAAGGTCACGGGCATCGGTGCGCGGCGGCCGGCGACGAATTGGTCGTACACACGCTGGCGGGCGTCAAGGCCCGCGAGGCCCGAGACATCCACGCCCTGGATGAGGACCCCCGCGGGGATCGTGCCCGCCGGGAACGCGGGGGCATCGGTGGCCTGACCCGCCGCGAGCGCCGGGGCGGCGGCGAGGGCGGCGAGGGCGAGGCGGAACGCAGGGCGACGGTACGGCAGCGGCACGGCTTCTCCGGTGGGCGCGGACGGGCTGGGGGCATGCTAACCACGACCAATGCGGACACCCTGCGCGGGCGTGCGCGGGGCACGCCCGCCACATGGAACGGTTGACGTACATGCCGTCCCGTATTGGGCGTAGTGTGGCATCACCCGCCGTGATCACCGACTCCCGACACATCGAGGCCACCATCGGGGATGACCCCGGTGAGATCGCGTCCGTGCGTGCCGCGGTGCACGACCTCGCGAAACGGGCCGGATACGCCGAGCGGGCGGATGACCTCGCGCTTGCCATCAACGAACTGATCGCGAACGCGCAGGAGCACGGCGCCGCGCCGATCCACGTCGTGGCGGAGGCGGGCGAGGGCGTACACGTCGAGGTACGGGATGCCGGATGCGGCTTCGACTGGTCCGAGGCCGTGCGCGAGCACCCGCCCCGTCCGGACTCGCGCCGTGGGCGCGGCCTCTGGATCGTGCGCCAACTGGTCGACCGGGTAACCGTGGAGCGCGACGGCGAGCACGCCACGCGCATCCGCGTGGACCTCGACCAGGCCGCCTAGGCCGCACCACCACCGGAGCGGTCGCCCACCAGCGGCAGCGGGCGCGTACCGAGGCGCCAGCGGACCGCAACGATGCGCAGGGTCACGACCAGCGCCACGCAACTGATCGATGCGATCGCCGGGCTGCGGGGCTCGACTGCCACGTAGAGGCCCGCTCCCGCGAGGGCGATGAGCGCGTAGAACACGCTGGGCACCAGCACTTCGGGGGTCACGCCACGCAGCAGCGCCACCAGCACCCCGCCGGTCACGCCCGCGATCACCCCGACGAACAGGGCGCCCACCACCGACACACCGGCCTGCAGGGCGTAGCCGATGCCGACGGCCGTGTAGAGCCCCAGCGAAAGGGCGTCGAGCACGACGAACCACAGACTCGTGAGCGGCGGAATGAACCGTCTCCCGAGCAGCACAAGGACGGTGACGCCGGCGACCGTGGCCAGGTACCACGGCGTGCGCACGGCAACCACGGGCAGATTCCCGATCAGCACGTCACGGGCGATTCCACCCGCCAGACCCAGCACGACGGCCAGCACGAACACCCCCACCAGGTCGTACCGGGGCGTGCGGGACTCCCGCCCGATGACCGCGCCCTCCATCGCGGAGACCCCAACCGTGAGCAGCGCCAGCCACAGCGGCGTCTCGAAGACCAGATCAGGAACGCCCACGGGCACGGGGGAGCGGCGGGCCTACGCGTCGCCGGAGCCGGCGCCGTCCGCCAGGCCACCGACGCGGATGACATCTCGCATCGAAAGGATGCCCACGAGTTCCGGCCCCTCGAACACGAGGACGTGGCGGATGCCATGGCGCACCATCTGATCAGCCGCCGCCTGCAGGGGCCACTCGGGTGCGGCGGTGATGAGCGACCCCGTCATGTGGTCGCCCACGACCTCGCTGTCCACGTCCATCCCCGACGCGAGGGCCTTCAGCAGGTCGCGCTCGGTGATCACGCACGGCCCGGGCAGGTCGTGGTCCATCACCACTGCGGCACCGGTGCGGTGCTGCACCATCTTCTCCGACGCCTGGCGCAACGTGTGCGTTGGGCCGACCATCGCGTTCAGCGCGCTCATGGCGTCTCTGACCTGTTTCATGTGCGGATTGTGTCAATCGCCCGGAGCCAGGTCAACCCGCACGCGCGCGCGGGTCGCTACACTTCTCGGCTGATCTTTGGAAAGACCTTGGAGGGTTGATGCTCTACGGACGCCGGCTGGATGACGCACTCGAGCACGTGGATGGCAGCCGCTACGCGCTGGTCCACGCCGTGTCGAAGCGCGCGCGCCAGATCACCCTCTGGCTGACGGCCGACCCCGCCGAGTTGCGCTCGGAGGACGCCCCGCCCCCCGCGCCCGGCGAGTTGTCGTCGCGCGACCCGGTCGCGCTGTCCGAGGCCGAGATCCTCGCCGGTGAGGTGGACGTGCACTGGAACCCTGATGGCAGCCCCGAGGAGCGCGAACTGCCGAACGCAACGGCGTTCGAGGCAGACCCCCTTCTGCTGGAGCTGGAGGACGAAGAGGCCATGGAGGCCGAGGACGCCGCCGCGGCCGGTGTGGCGACCACGCTGGTCGAGGCGCTCGAGGCCGTGGCCTCGGGGGAGGCCGAGACGGTGGAGGGCGCCACCGACGCGAGCATCGTGGACGGCGAGTCCGCCGACGACATCGACGATGACGACGCCGACGCAGGCGCGGAGCCCGACGACGCCGAGTAGCGCGGGGGCAGCCGCGCCGGTCCCGTGACGCCGCTGGGCGTACAGGACCTGGCGCGGGACCCCGGCGAGGTGGTGCGCGGGCTTTCGGCGTGGCGGCGCGGTGACCACGACGAGGCCGTGCGCGAGGCGCTCGGGCTCTCCAAGAAGCACCTGCACGACCGCGCACACGTCGCGTGGGCGTGGGCAGGCGAGACCCCCGACCGGTGTGCCGCCTGGATCCTGCCGGTCTCGGCCCAGCAGGCCCGCGACATGGCGCCCCGGCGGGCGGCCGAGGTGCTGATGCGGTGCCTGGGCGCGGCGGTGGCGGCCGGCGCGGTGGCCGGGGCCATCACGGTGCTCGACTGGAATGGGCTGGCGCTGCTCACGCTGCCCGGGCTGGATGAGGAGATCGCGGGCCTGGCATTCGCCGAGGCGTTCACGCCCCCGGCGCGCGGCGTGCTGGCCCGGTTGCCGCCCGACGTGCGGCCCGATGGCCCCGAGGTGCTGCTGTGCGGCCCCCCGGCGCACCTCGATCCCGACCAGCCCCTGAGCGCACCCGCCGCAGCCACGTGGTCGCACCCCGTGCGCGTGGCGCTCGTGCTCGCCGCCCACGGACAGGCCATGGACGCCGCGGACTACCCGCCCGAGATCATCGGCCAACTGCGGCGCTGGGGCCTGGATGGCGCGCCGCCCCCGCCTGATGCGCCGAGCCTGGAGGTGGAGGACGATCCGTGCCCCCGCCGGCGCCACGCCCGCACGGTGCTGCGCCGCCTCCTGCGGATGGGCAAGGTGGGCGCGCAGTACCACACGGAATTCGACCACCTGTACCGCGGCGCCGCACCCGAGGACCGTCGCGACGCCCTCGCCGTGGGCGAGGCGCTGGTGCGGGCAGGCCTCCTGGGCGAGAAGCCATCGGTCGGCCAGCGGCACGTGTACCTGCGGCGTGACGCCCTGCCCGCCATCCACTCCCTCATCGATCGCGGCGAGACATCCGACACCGGGCTCGCTGCGGAGTGGACGGCCCCGGCACCTACTGCCGCACGGTGACGGTGACCACGGGGACCGGGGTGGTCACCTGGATCTCCGCGGGCGGATCCGGCCCACCGCGGGCCACGTAGCCGAGCACGCCGCCGACAACCAGCGCCACCACGGCGGCGATGATCGCGACCCGTCGGCTGACCGACCCCGGGGTGCGGCCACCGGGCGTCTCGCCACGGGCACGGGCGGTGCTCACCGCGCCACCGCGTCACGGGCATTGCGGGCCCACCGGGCGAAGACCGCATCGAGCGTGCATGCGGGGTCCCAGGCGGCGGGCACGGAGGGGGCCGTGCGCTCGGCGACCTCCAGGAACCAGCGCGACGACTCCCCGTACGCCTGCACGAGGTCCGCGAGCGCATAGGTGGCGCCCACGCGGCGGCGGAGCTCATCGTCCACTGCCCCCGCCACGCGCAGGCGGGCGTCGCGGGCGGGGCCGGGTTCGTCGAGGCGCCGCTCACCGTCATCCCACTCAATCAGGGCGCTAGCGATGCCGGGCGGCACTCCCCTCACGTGGTCTCCTCCGCGCAGCACGGCTCAGGCCACGCCGCCCCGCTGCGCTCCATGATCCAATCCCCGACCGGGCTCCCGCCCTGCGCCAACGCGAACGCCAGGTGGGCGTGAAGGCACTTGACGTGGTCGGGGTCACCCGCCCCGGCAACGCGGTGGCCCTCGTGGAGCGCCTGATGGCGCGCGTGGGCATCGGCGAGGGGTCCGGCCATGTCCGGGTCCTGCTCGAGCATGCGCACCCCGCCACGCGCCTCCAGCCGGCTGACGGCGGTGACGAGCGCCCGGCATGCCAGCCACTCGCGCGTGGGAAACGGATACCCGCGCGCATCGCGGGGGTCGTTTTCGATCACCGCGGGCGCACCGAACGGGCACCGGACCGCCACGCGGAAGCCCGCGTGGGGATCGCGGCCGATCAGGCGGCGGATGGCCTGTGCATCGGCGTCAGCCGATGAGGCCACTGACGAAGCCCCACACCCCGGTCGGCTCATCGGGCGAGGCCTTCGGCAGGGGATCGGGCTTCCGGATGCCGCGGACCGCGTACGGCGTCTCGCCCGGCCGCACCATGCCGAGCTCGCGGGCTCGGGCCTCCAGCACGTCGTCGCGGCCGAGGGCCTTGATCTGCCGCGCCAGCCCGTCGCGCACCGTACGGGCGTCGATCAGCTCCAGTTGCTCTGCACGCAACTGGTCCTTCTGGCGCAGGTAGTCCCGCACCGGCCCCACGTAGGCGAACACCAGGCCGCCGATGAGTCCGATGATGAGCAGTCGCTTGAGCAGCGTGCCGTTCCCGCGCGATGCAGGGCCCCCGATGGGCCCCTTCCCCTCCGGGGTACGCGCTGCGCGTGCGACTTCCTGCCATCAGTGATGCGAGAAGGCCGACGTGCCGGGGTATGACGCCGCCGGCCCCAGCTGCTCCTCGATACGCAGCAGCTGGTTGTACTTGGCGGTGCGCTCGCTGCGCGACGGAGCGCCGGTCTTGATCTGGCCCGCGCCGGTGGCCACTGCGAGGTCGGCGATGAAGGTGTCCTCGGTCTCGCCCGACCGGTGGGAGATGATGGACCGGTAGCCGTGGCGGGCCGCCAGCTCGATCGCCGCAAGGGTCTCCGACAGCGTTCCGATCTGGTTGACCTTGATCAGGATGGCGTTGGCGACGCCGCGATCGATGCCCATCTGCAGACGGGCGGTGTTGGTGACGAACAGGTCGTCCCCCACCAGTTGCACGTCCTGGCCCACGGCGTCGGTGAGCAGCTTCCAGCCGTCCCAGTCATCCTCGGCCATGCCATCCTCGATCGAGACGATGGGGAATGCCCCGCACAGTTCGGCCCAGTGCGCGGCCATCTCGTCCGACGACAGCACCCGGCCCTCACCGTCGAGGTGGTATGCGCCGTCGCGGTACAGCTCGGTGGTGGCCGGGTCGAGGGCGATGGCGATGTCCTCGCCGGGGCGGTAGCCGGCGGCGGCGATGGCCTCCATCACCACGTCGAGCGCGGCGCGGTTGCTGGGGAGATCGGGCGCGAACCCGCCCTCGTCGCCCACGCCCGTGAACAGTCCGCGGTCGCGCAGGACACCCTTCAGCGCTTGGTACACCTCGGACCCCATGCGCAGGGCCTGGGCGAAGGTGCGGGCGCCCACCGGCGCGATCATGAACTCCTGGAAGTCCACGGAGTTGTCGGCATGCGCGCCGCCGTTGAGGATGTTCATGAGCGGCACCGGCATCCGGTGCGCACGGGCGCCGCCGATGTAGCGGTACAGGGGCAGGCCGGCGTCATTCGCCGCGGCCTGGGCGACGGCCAGCGAGCACCCGAGGATGGCGTTGGCCCCGAGGCGGCCCTTATTGGGCGTGCCGTCCAACTGGGTCATGGTGCGGTCGACCGTGGCCTGGTCATCGCCGTCGAGCCCGACGAGCGCCCCGAAGAGCTCATCCTCCACGTTGGCGACCGCCTTCAGCACTCCCTTGCCCCCATAGGCCGAGGCCTCGCCATCCCGGAGTTCCACGGCCTCGTGCATGCCGGTGCTCGCGCCCGACGGCACGGCCGCGCGCCCGGTGGCACCGCTGCTCAGGTCCACCTCCACCTCGACGGTGGGCTGCCCGCGGGAGTCGAGGATCTGGCGGGCGTGGACGCGCGTGATCTGGGCCATGGGACCTTTCCGGGTCAAGGTTGGGTGACGTCCCGATACTACGGACGCGCGCGAGACCTCGCGTACCACTCGAGCTGCGCCCCGGGCGGCAGCGACTCGAAGTCCTCCCCGGCCTCGGCGGCCATCCGGGCGGCGCCCTCGACGCGCTCGCGGAAGCGAGCGGCTGCTGCCCGCACGGCGATCTCGGGGTCCACCCCCGCGGCGCGCGCGACGGCGACGGCGGCGAAGATGACGTCGCCCACCTCGTGCTGCCCCGGGTCGGCGCGCACCTCGCCGACCTCCTCATCGAGCTTGTCGAGTGCAGCCGCCACATCCGGGAATGCGAAGCCGGCACTGGCCGCGCGCTTCTGGGCCTTCGCGGCATAGGCCAGCGCCGGGAGCCCGGGCGGGAGCTCGTGGAAGATCCCCTGGTCGGGGCGCTCGGCGCGCTTGCGCTGCTCCCAGATGTCGACGACCGCGCCCGCATCAGCGGCCGCCCGGTCCCCGTATACGTGGGGATGACGGCTGATCAGCTTGTCGGCCTGCCCGCGGGCCACGGTGGCGAGATCGGCGTGGCCGTCCTCCTCGAGAAGGGCCGCGAGGAACACCGACTGGAAGAGCAGGTCGCCGATCTCATCGGCCTGGTGTGCCGGATCGCCCGATGCCACGGCCTCCGCCACCTCGAAGGCCTCCTCGACCGTGTGGGGGACGATGGTGACGGCCGTCTGCACGCGATCCCACGGGCACTCGGCCCGGAGGCGCGTGGCCACCACGGCGAGCTCCGCCACGCGGGCGCCGATGGCCCGGGCACGAAGGGCATCGCGCGACGGAAGCGTGATGGCCCCCGGCAGGTCACGGGCGATGGCATGGGCCTCGGCATCGGGGGCGAGGATCACCACGCCGGCCGGCACCGGGTGGCCAAGGGGGGCGGGCGCGACTCCGATTGCCTCCCGCAGGGCATCGTCGAGGGGTGGGGCGACGATGGCCCCGGGTGGCGCCGCGTCGATGGCGGCGAGGGCCGCGGCGGGGACGGCGTCGGGGTCGCCGGGGCCCAGGGCGACGATGCGGATCAGGGCAGCCCTACCCGGTGGTGCTGGTCTGCACCGGCTCCAGCGCGGAGTCGGCGTACACCGTCTTGGGCCCCCACTTGGCGATGACCTCGTCGCGCCACTTCGCGATGGCGGAGTCCTTCTTCGCCTGCGTCTGGGTGCGGATGATCCCGGCCTCGGCCTCATCGCACGGGATGTCACGGGCCGGGGTGAGGCGCGCCGTGATGATGTGCCATCCGAACTGCGTCTTGACCGGGTCGGAGATCTCGCCGTCGCCAAGGGCCAGCGCGACCTTCTCGAACTCGGGGACCAGTGCCCCCTTCTGCACGGTGCCGAGGTCGCCGCCCTGGTCCTTCGATCCCGGATCGGTCGAGTACTGGCGGGCGAGGTCGGCGAAGTTCCCCGTGGTCGCCTGCGCACGGATGCGATCGGCATCGGCCCTGGTCTTCACCAGGATATGCGATGCCTCCCGGCTGGCGGATTGCCTGAACTCATCGGGGTTGGCCGCGCAGTACTTCCGTGCCTGGGCCGGGGTGAACGTGATGCCCTTGGTGACCCGCGCGGTCACGCGCGGTTCCTCGATCCCCGCGCGCAGGATGCGGTCGGCATCCGCGCTGGTGAGATCCTGCTCCTGCAGGAACTCCGTGAACTTCTTCGCGTCCCCCGAGAAGTTGTCGGTGATCACCTTCTTCCGCTCGGCCGCGATCTGCTTTGCCGTGGCCACGCAGGGCTTTCCGCACTCCTTGGCCTCGAGCGCGACGATGCGCTGGAACACGAGCCCCTCGAGTGCCTGGCGCTCCAGCGCCACGTACTCGTCCGCGCCCGGTTCGGGAAAATCCTGCCCCTGCTGCTCTGCAGCGGACTTCTGCTGGTTCACGAGCTGGGTGAGTTCGGCGCGGGAGATGTCCTGCCCCCCCACCTGGGCCACCACGCCGTCGGGCAGGCTGCTTCCCCCGCACCCGGCGAGGCCGGTACCGGCCAGGACGAGGGCCGAGAGAGCGATGGCGGCGATGCGGCGGGGTCGGGTCACGGCGGGGAACTCTAGCGTCGGCCGCGATGCAGCCGGAACTTCCGGTCCTCGATCAACGCCCGGTAGTCGATTCGCAGCGCCAGCACCAGGACTCCCGCGACGATCGCGACGGCCAGCACCACCGACCACGGTCCGACGACGCCCCGCAGCCGGTCGGCCAGCGCCTCGGCCGCCAGGCTGGTTCCGCCCACGCTGATCCAGTACCCGATCGTGCGACCGATGAACACCGATACCGCGACCAGCCAGAGCTGAATGCGCATGAGGCCCGCGAGGACGAACAGCACCCCGGCGGGCGGCGGCGAGGCCGCGAGCAGCACCCCGATGCCCAGATCACCCGCGGCACCCTCCAGACGGCCGTGCAGGTACTCCAGGTTCTGCTGCGACCAGCGCCCCAGCATGCGGTGCCCCGCCACGCGCGAGAACGCCACGAGCACCACGCGCCCCAGGGTTGTGCCGAGTGCTCCGATGAGTATGGCCAGCCACAGGCGAAGGTCGAACTCCACCACCATGTATGCCACAACGACCCACGACGGGAAGAGCGGCAGCGGCACCACCGCGAACCCCGCCGTGACGAGGAAGAGGATGAGGTAGTTCACGCCACCTGCGCCGCCGGGGCGGCGACGGCCTCGAGCGCGGCGATGGCCGCCGCGATTCGCTCCGCCGGCTCCGCCGGGGCCGGGACGCTGATGAGGTTGTCGGCAGTGGAGAACAGGGCCCCGTCGACGCCGTCGCGAAGCGCGCGCATGCCGGTCGAGTCAAGCGGGATCGGCCCGATGACCACGCGTCCCGAGCGCGCGGCGGCCTGCCGGGCCCCCGCGGCACGCATGAGCAGCCGCAGCCGCTGCACCTCGAGCAGGGCGGCAACCGGCGAGGGCGGCTCCCCGAACCGGTCCTCCACCTCCGCGCCCACGCGGGCGAGGGCATCCGCGTCCGGCGCCAGGGCGATGCGCCGGTGCAGGTCGATCTTCGCGGACTCGAGCGGAACGTAGTCGGCCGGGATGTACGCCGATACCGGGATGTCCACGCGCACCTCCTCCTCGGGCGGCGGCTCGCCGCGGCCCTCGGCGATGGCCTCCTGCAGCATCTCCACGTACATCTCGAATCCGACGGCGGCGACATGCCCGCTCTGCTCGTCTCCCAGGAGGTTGCCGGCGCCGCGGATCTCCAGGTCGCGCATGGCGATGCGCAGGCCACTGCCCAGGTCGGTGTAGTCCGACACCGCCCGCAGCCGTGCAGCCGCATCGCGCGTGATGCTCGCCGCATCCGGGTACAGCAGGTACGCATGTGCCGTCACGTCCGCACGGCCCACCCGGCCGCGGATCTGGTGCAGCTGGCTCAGGCCCAGCTGGTCCGCGCGCTCCACGATGAGCGTGTTGGCACGGGGGATGTCGATGCCCGATTCGATGATGCTGGTGGCCACCAGCACATCGCCCTCGCCGCGCACGAAGGCCATCATGACCTCCTCCAGCGCCGACTCCGGCATCTGGCCATGGGCCACCAGCACCGTGAGGTCCGGGGCCATCTGGCGCACGCGCTCTGCGGCGTCCTCGATGGTCTCCACGCGGTTGTGGAGATAGAAGGCCTGCCCCCCGCGCTCCTTCTCGCGCACCAGCGCCTGGGTGATCAGCGGCTCATCGAACTCCCCCACGTGCGTCGCGATGGGACGGCGCCCGGGCGGCGGCGTCTCGATGACCGATATGTCGCGCAGGCCCGACATCGACATCTGAAGGGTGCGCGGGATGGGCGTGGCGCTCATGGCCAGCACATCCACCTTCAGTCGCAGCTGGCGCAGGGCCTCCTTCTGCGCCACGCCGAAGCGCTGCTCCTCGTCGAGGATCACGAGGCCGAGATCCTTCGGCTGCACGTCCATCGAGAGCAGCCGGTGCGTGCCGATGAGAACATCGAGGTCGCCGTCGCGGAAGCGGGCGAGGACCTCCTTGACCTCGCCCGCGCTGCGGAACCGGTTGACCATGTCCACGCTCACCGGCAGGTCGCCGAAGCGCTCGCGGAAGGTGGCCATGTGCTGCTGGGCAAGAAGCGTGGTGGGCACGAGCACCATCACCTGCTTGCCCCCGGCCGTCGCCTTGAACGCCGCGCGCATCGCGACCTCGGTCTTGCCGAACCCGACGTCACCGCACACAAGGCGGTCCATGGGCATGCCGCGCTCCATGTCGTCGGTGACCTCATCGATGGCGCGCAGCTGGTCGGGCGTCTCCTGGTGGGGGAACCGGCGCTCGAGCTCGCGCGACAGGTCGTCATCGGGCGGGAACGCGAAGCCCTCGGCCCGGCCGCGGGCCTCGTACAGGGCGATCAGCTCGCCGGCCAGTTCGCGCACCGACTCGCGCGCACGGGCCTTCATGGTGGACCACGACTTGCCGCCCAGCTTCGAAAGGGCGGGGTCGCCGCCGTCGGCCCCGACGTAGCGCGACACCTTGTCCAGGTGATCATGGGGCACGTAGAGCCGGTCATCCCCTGCGAACACCAGCGCCAGGTAGTCACGCGTGACGTTCGCGACCGTGCGGGTCTCGAACCCCTCGAGCCGGCCGATGCCGTGGTCCTCGTGCACCACGTGATCGCCCACCCGCAGGTCCAGGAACGACTGGATGCGGCGACCCGCCGCGAGCGGCGCGCGGGGGGCCGCGCGACGGCGCCGGATGAGCGCGGCCTCGGGCACCACCGACAGGCCCAGGCTGCGCGAGACGAATCCGCTGCGCAGTCCCAGATGGGTGAACGCGACCGTGCCGGGGCCGGGCACCCGCCCCCCCTTGTCCAGGATGACCGGCGATACCCGGCTCACGAGACCCTGCGTGCGCTCCATGTCACCGCGGCGCGCGAAGCACACCACCAGACGCGAGGCCCCGGACGAGAGCCGCGCCATCTCGGCCTCCGCCTCCGCCATGCCCCGCGTGGGGAAGCGCGCCTCGACCGCATCGAAGGCGGCCTCAGCCGCCCCGGCCGGAACCACGAGGTCAAGCGCCGATGCCGCGGCGAGGCGCTCGAGGGTACGGTCGGAATCGGCAAGCGCCCCGGCCGCGGCCTCGTCCTCGAAGCGCTCCAGGGCGTCGCGCATGGCGCGCCCATAGTCGGAGGGGCCGAGGCGCACGATGCGCGCGGCGCCGGGCCCGGGGTCATCCAGCACATCCACCAGCGGGGCCCCGGTGGCCTCAGTGGCCGCCCAGGCCTCGATGGCACGCAGCGGCCGGATCGTCTTCTGGGTGAACGATGAGAACGCCCGGATCTGCTCGACCTCATCGCCGAACCAATCGATGCGCACGGGGCC
>JAUROO010000007.1 GCA_030829765.1 Miltoncostaeales bacterium
CGCGCGGCCAGGGCCTCGGCCACGGTCACGCTGCGGTGGCGCCCCCCGGTGCACCCGATTGCCACCACCAGGTGCCGCTTGCCCTCGGCCTCGTACAGGGGCAGCACGTGGTCCAGCAGTCCGGACAGCCGCGACATGAACTCGTCGTAGGCGGGATCGGCCGCCACGTAGTCGGCCACCGCAGCGTCCTCGCCCGTGAGCGCCGTGAGCTCGGGCACGTAGTGCGGGTTGCGCAGGAACCGGACGTCGAACATCAGGTCGGCCTCGCGCGGTACCCCGTGCTTGAAGCCGAACGACGAGAAGGTCACGCGCATCCTGGGGCGGTCACCCGGCTTCATCACCTGCGCCACGGCCTCGCGCAGCTGCCAGGTGTTCATGTCGCTGGTGTCGATCACCACATCCGCGCGTGCACGGGCATCGGCCAGCAGTTGCCGCTCCTTCTCGATACCGCGCAGCACCTCGCCGCCGTCGGCAAGCGGGTGGCGCCGACGCGTCTCGCGGAACCGGGCCAGGAGCACGTCGTCCGAGGCCTCGAGGAACAGCACGCGGGTGGTCATGCCGGGCATCCCGGCCAGCCGGTCCAACTCGCGCACGAGGTCCTCGAACCACACGCCACCGCGTACGTCGAACACCAGGGCCGCCCGCTCCACCTTGCTGCCCTCCAGGGCGAACAGGTCGACCAGCGACGGCAGCAGGCGCGGCGGCAGGTTGTCCACGCAGAAGTACTCGGCGTCCTCGAACGCCCCCATGGCCCCGGACTTGCCCGCCCCCGAGAGGCCGGTGATGATCGTCAGCTCCACCCGTTCCCCGATCCCGCCGGGGTGCCGGCCTGCTCGGGCCCCCCGGTCTTGTTGAGGTGCTCGTACAGGTCACGGGCCACCTTGGGCGGCAGCCCCGGCACCGCCTCCATCTCCTCGCGGGACGCCGACAGGAACCGCTCCGGCGACCCGAAGTGGCGAAGTATGGCGCGCCGGCGCACGGGACCGATGCCCGGCAGGGAATCCATGGCGCTGGCGGTCATTCCCCGGCCCCGGCGTGAGCGGTGATGGCGCACCGCGAACCGGTGGGCCTCGTCACGCACCTGCTGCAGCAATCGCAGGCCCGCGGAGTCCTCGGGCAGCAGGATCGGATCGGAGCGCCCGGGCACGAAGACCTCCTCCTGCTGCTTGGCAAGTCCGATCATCGGCACATCAACCCCTGCGGCCAGCATCGCGCGCCGCGCGGCCGACAACTGACCCTTGCCGCCATCAATCACCACCAGCGAGGGCGTGGCGCCCAGGCTGGCATCGTCGTCGCCACCGGCCAGCCGCGCCATCCGGCGGCCGATGGCCTCCTCCATGCGGGCGAAGTCATCGGGGCCACCCTCGTGCCTCATGGTGAACGACCGGTAGTGCGCCCGTGCAGGCGCCGCGCCATTCATCACGGTCATCGAGGCCACCGCGTAGGTGGCGCCCAGGTTCGAGATGTCGAAGCACTCGATGCGCATCGGCGGGGCGTCCAGCCCCAGCGCCCGCTGCAGGTCGCCCAGGGCGGCGGTGCGCCGCTCCCGCGTGCGGGCCGCGCGCGCACGGTCCTGGTCCAGCGCGAGCCGTGCGTTGCGCTCCGCCATCTCCTGCAGCCGGCGCTTCTCGCCACGCTCGGAGGCGCGCACCTCCACCCCGGCCTGGCGTCGCTCGGCGAGCAGGGCCTCCAGCGGCCGCGTCTCGATGCCGCGCGGCACCACCACCAGCGGCGGGATCGCCATTCCCAGCGCGTAGTACTCCATCGCAAACTGCTCGATGACCGTGTCCGGGTTCCGCGCGCCGGCAGCATCCATGAAGAATGACTGCCGGTCGCCCAGCACGCCGTCCCGGACCTGCAGCACCTGCACGTTCGCGGCCTCGCCGTCGTCGTCCAGCGCCACGCCCAGTACGTCCAGCGAGCCCATGGACTCGCTGCTGACCAGTTGGCTCTCCATCAGATGCCTCACGGCAGAGAGCCGGTTGCGGTACAGCGCGGCATCCTCGAACCGCTGCGCGGCCGCGGCATCGCGCATCTGCTGCTCCAGTTCCTGCTCGAGCCCGCGGTAGCGCCCCGACAGGAACGCGATGGTCTGGTCGATCAGGTGCCGGTACTCATCGCGGCTGATGTAGTCCACGCACGGCGCCAGGCACCTCTTGATGTGGTAGTCGAGGCAGGGGATGCCGGATGGCCGCCCGGGCTCGGTTCCCTCGCATGGGCGCGACGGGAAGATCTTGCCGATCAGCGAGAGCGTCTCGCGTACCTTCGAGGCGCTGGAGAACGGGCCGAAGTACACCCGATCGCGCCGGTGGCGCTCCCGGGTGAAGTACACGCGCGGATAGGCCTCGTCCAGGCTGATGCCGATGTACGGGTAGCTCTTGTCGTCGCGCAGCTTCACGTTGAAGGGCGGACGGTGCGTGGTGATCAGGTTGCCCTCGAGGATCAGCGCCTCCTGCTCGCTGTTCACCACCAGGGCCTCCAGCCGGGCCGCGCGCGACACCATCTCGACCGTGCGCGGATGCAGGCCCCGCTTCGGGCCGGGGCGGACGCCGGCACCGCCCGCCGGGCCCCGCACGGGGGCCTCGAAGTACGAGAACACACGCTTGCGCAGCGACTTCGCCTTCCCCACGTACATCACGCGGTCGTCGGCGTCGCGGAACAGGTACACGCCCGGCGAATCGGGAAGGGCGGCCAGCTGCTCGCGGAGGGGCTCCGTGCCCATGGCGCCGAGTATAGGAGCGGCATGCCCCTTCGCATCACGCCAGCAGGTCACCGGCCCGCATCAGCACCACCTCCGCGCCCCCGCCCGGCAGCGCCGCGCCCTGGCCGGCCAGCGCCAGCACGCGCGCCACATAGGCCTGGGTCTCCGGGTACGGCGGTATCCCGCCGTGACGACGCACCGCACCGCCACCCGCGTTGTAGGAGGCGAGCGCCAGCGGCACCGAGCCGAATTCCCGGATGCCCGCCGCCAGCAGCCGGGCGGCCCCGGGTATGGCGTGGACCGGGTCGAAGGGGTCGCGCACGCCCATTCCACGCGCCGTCGCCGGCATGAACTGGGCAATCCCCTGCGCACCCGCACTGCTCACCACGTCGGGGCGGAAGTCCGACTCGGCCTTGAGCACCGCCGCCAGCAACCCCGGTGCGATTCCCGCGCGCCGGGCCGAATCCATCACGAGGGAGCGATACCGGGCCGGCACCCATGCGGGGAGATCCGCTGCCGGGCCCGTGCCCGGCCGACCGCCCCCGCAGCCGGGCTGAAAACCCCAATGCCACGGCTCCCACGAGTACCTCTGCACGAACCCGAACAGACCGGCATTGCGGGTGAGCCAGGCATGCACGCCACCCGACACCACCAGGTCGAGCTCCGTGCTGTCGCGGTGCCTGCTCCGCCCCGGCGGTGCCACCCACTTCCGGTCGGGATGCCGCGCGAACAGGACGGCCTGCTCGGCGTCGGACCGGAAGGCGCTCACAACCACCAGGTCCATGCCGGCCGCGCGGGCGGCGCGGTCCATCTGGTCGAACGCCGCCGCCACCGCCGGACACATGGGCTTGCCATCGCGGTACACCAACGGCCCGGAGTAGCCACCGCCAGCGGCCCAGCCGACCGGCCCATCGGCGACTGACCCCGCCGGGGCGGCCACGCCCGCGCGGGACGTGGCGGATGCCTCCACCCCGAATGGCCCGGGCCGCCGGACGGTTACCTGCACCTGAATGGGGATGCGCCCCTCGCCCACCAGCAGGACCCCGGTGACGCGCGCGCCCGACCCGCGCGCGGCCTCCGCCGCGGCCCCCGATGCCGCGCCCCGCAAGCGGGCGCGGATGTCCCACGGGTCCACGAGGGAATCCGGGATGGCATCCAGCAGCGCCCGCCCCGCCGACAGGGCCGCCAGGTCGGCTGCCAGCCGCGCGCCGTTCGAGGCCACGCGCAGCCCGCCCATCGCCCCCAGGCCCATCACCACCGCCGCGCAGATGGCCGCCACCGCCATGGCGATGGGCAGCGCCTGGCCCCGCTGGTCGCATGCCCGCACGCGCGTGCGCCTCACGGCGCCCGCACCGCCGCACGCTGTCGCACGGTCGCGCCCGGGATGCCCGGCAGCGCCGGTGCCAGTGCGCTGCCCGTCACCGTCACGACGCGGCCCGGTCGCCCCTGCACCGCCATCGCGCGGTCGCGAGCCCGCTCCTGTGCCGATCCCGCGGCGCCCAGGAGGCCGGCCAGGTACACCGCCATCAGGGCGACGGCAGCCAGCAGCGGCACCACGGCCAGCACCTCGAGCGACGCCTGGCCGCGGTTGCCCCGCATGTCACGGCCGGGGGACGGGCGCATCGGCACCCACCCTCGGTGCCGGAACCCAGGGGAGGACCATGGGCACGGACACCTCCACCCGCACGATGCGTAATGCCCCGCCACCCGCGCCGACCGTCACGCGCGCACCGCGGGCCAGGCCCTCGCCCAGCACGCGCGCGGCCGCCGGGCGCGCCGGGGCGTCCACCAGGGTTGCCCGTGCACCCGCGCGTGCCGCCTCGCGTGCCGCGCCCCATGCATGCGCGGCCAGCCCCACCTGCACGGCCACTGCGCCTGCCAGCACCACCAGAGGCACCACCGCCACCGCCTCCACCGAGGCCTGCCCGCTGCTGCGCCGTGCATGCGACATGGGGCCACCGTATGCCCCGGGCCCATACCCGGGACACGCGCCCTGCAACGGATCAGCGCCGGACCGGCGCCGCCTGCGCTACAGCCTGCGGCTGTCCCTGATGATCCACCAGATGAGCAGCCCCAGCGCCACGATGAGCGCGATGTAGCCGAGCGGCGTGATGCGATCGGCCAGCAGCGGGTACCCGGCAACGAGCAGGAATGCGATGCCCAGGGCGGCCGCCACCATCACCACGCGCTTCCACGGGCGGATGACCAGCCAGGCGAGTTGGTTGCGGCGGAAGTAGGCGGCCCCCGCGGCCAGGATGGCCACCACGAACAACACCGAGATCACCTGGGTGATGGTGGCGAACGCGATGGAGAACGCCCGCTCCCACACCACCATGAGGGCGGCGAGGCCGAAGATGATCACGGCATTGCGGGCGGCGACGGGCATGGAGCGAGGATACCTCCGCGCCCGGCCCTACCATGCCCCCATGCCCCACCCGCCATCGCCCGACCGGCTCACCGTGCTGACGTCCGCCGACTCCCCGGGCTACCTGGACGTGCGCGCGGGCAATGCCCACGGCCCCCAGATGGCAACGGCCTTCCGCACGGGCGGGCCCGGTGCGGCCGTCATCGGCACGGGCGAACGGGTGATCTCCGCCCCCCATCCTGTGCCCGCCGGCAGCCGACGGCACATCATCGGCCCCGATGGCGCGATCCGCGGCTACGTGGAGTACCGGTGGCAGATCTCCCCGCTGCGGTGCGTGACGGCACTGGTGGACGATCAGGGCGTGCGCGCATGGACCCGCGAGCGGTCCGCGCTGGGCGCCGGCCTGCGGCGCATCACCCCGTGGGCACCCATGCCCCGGACGGCCGTGATGATGGGGCAGGAGGAGGTCGGCGAGGTCCGTGCCGTGCCCGGCGGGCACTGCCTGACATGGCATGGCGACCGGCGACTCAGCCGGACGCAGGCGGCACTGCTGGTGGTGGCACTGGCGCTTCCCCGCTAGGCCGGGGCACGAAGGCCGGGCAGCGCATCACCGGCACCGCCGGGTACCTGGGCATGCGCGGCTCCTCGCACATGGTGAACACCGACCGGCGCGTGGGCACCAGCCTCTGGAACCGGCAGCGGTCGCACAGCCCCGAGGGCATGCGGCGCCGGTCGCCGGTCACGGCGCGGGCGCCCCCGCGCGCAGCGCGTCGGCGAGCCCTGTGAGCGGGAGGTCGCCCTCCAGGTCGCCGTGGCGTGCGCGCACCGATGCCGTGCGGGTCTCCACCTCGCGGTCGCCCACCACCAGCAGGAAGGGCACCTTGCCCAGCTCGCCGTCGCGGATACGGCGGCCCATGGACTCCGACCGGGAATCCACCTCCACCCGGATACCCCCGCCCCGGAGCGTGCCGCACACTTCGTCCGCGTAGGGCACGTGGCGGTCCGACACCGGGATGACACGCGCCTGCTCGGGGGCCAGCCAGAACGGCAGGTCGCCGCCGGTGTCCTCCAGCAGGATGCCCAGGAAGCGCTCGAGCGAGCCGGTGATGGCGCGGTGGATGATGACCGGGCGGGCCTCGGTGTCATCAGCCGTCGTGTAGTTCAGGCCGAACCGCTCGGGCATGTAGAAGTCCAGCTGGCAGGTGCCCAGTTGCCACGAGCGCCCCATGCTGTCGGTCACCTGGATGTCGATCTTGGGGCCGTAGAAGGCGCCGTCGCCCTCCTTGATCCCATACTCGCGATCGCCCAGTGCCAGGCGCAGGGCCTCCTCGGCCTGATCCCACATCTCCGGGGTGCCCGTGGCCTTCTCGGGACGTGTCGACAGGAACATGGCGACATCCGTGAAGCCGAACCGCGCGTAGAACCGCTCGGTGAGGTCGAGGATCGACCGCACCTCGGACTGGATCTGGTCCATGCGGCAGAACACGTGGGCGTCGTCCTGCGTGAAGGCGCGCACGCGGAACAGCCCGTGCAGCACGCCCGACAGCTCATGGCGGTGCACGTGGCCGAACTCGGCCAGGCGCAGCGGCAGCTCGCGGTACGACCGGCGCGTGGAACGGAACACCAGGCAGGCCCCGGGGCAGTTCATGGGCTTCACGGCGAACCCCTGGTCGTCCACCTCCGTGAAGTACATGTTGTCCTTGTAGTGCTCGTAGTGACCGCTCTGCTTCCAGAGCTCGTCGCTGAGCATGGTGGGGGTGCGGATCTCCTGGTAGCCCATGGCGTCCAGCTCGGTACGGAGCGCCGCCTGGATCCCGTTCACCACCACCATCCCCTTCGGCAGGAAGAAGGGGAAGCCCGGGCCGGCCTCGTCGAAGTAGAAGATGCCCAGATCGCGTCCCACCCGGCGGTGGTCCCTGGCGCGCGCAGCCTCCAGGCGCTCGAGGTACTCATCCAGCTCGGCCTTCGTGGGGAAGGCCGTGGCGTACACGCGGGTGAGCATGGGGTTCTTCTCGCTGCCGCGCCAGTACGCGCCGGCCACCGACAGCAACTTGACGTGCCCGATGCGGCCGGTGTCGTGCACGTGCGGCCCACGGCAGAGATCAACGAATTCGCGCTCCCGGTACAGCGACACATCCGCCTCGCCCTGGCGCGCGAGCTCCTCCACCTGGTCCACCTTGTACGGCTGCGCGCGCTGCTCGAAGAACGCCTTCGCGTCGGGGATGCTCATGACGCTGCGCTCGAACGGCTCCCGGCTCTTCGCGATGCGGTTGATCTCGGCCTCGATGGCCGGGAAGTCGTCCTCGGTGATCGGCCGGTCCAGCTCGAAGTCGTAGTAGAAGCCGTCCGCGATGGGCGGGCCGAAGCCGAACCGCGTGCCCGGGAACAGGCCCATCACGGCCTCGGCCATCACGTGCGCCGCGGAGTGCCGCATGACGTACAGGTGGTCGTCGCCGCTCTTGCCCGTGACGATGCTGATCTCCTCGCCATCGGCCAGCGGACGGGCGAGGTCGCGGATCTCATCGCCCACGCGCACGGCAAGCGCGGCCTTCGCCAGGCCGGGGCCGATGGCCGCGGCGGCGTCATGGCCCGTGGCGCCCTCGGGCAGGTCGAGTCTGTTCCCGTCGGGGAGGACGACGTGCATGTGGTTGGCGTGCTCCTCGCAGGGGCGGTCGTGACGGCGGCCGATGGTAGCAACGGCCCCCGGCCCTCCCGCATCCCCCTTGCGGCGTCCGGTCAATGGGCGGAAGATGGACGGACCATGCGGTGGTTGCTCTGCGGATCGTCCCCCACGCCGGTCGCCCGACGGGTTGTGCCGGCCATCCTCGTGTCGCTGTTGCTCGCGCTCTTCGGCACGGCCTTCCTGGTGCTGGCGCCCAGCATCCCCGGGCCCGGGTGGCTGCGCGCCGGCTACGTGATGTTCGTGGTTGTCATCCTCAAACTGCCCCTCATCGCGATCCTGTGGTGGCTGATCGCGCGCAACCACGAGTGGCCGAGCACGAAGCCCAGGTGGCTCCCGCCCGAGCAGGCCGAGATCCTCGCCTACCTGGAGAAGGAGGC
>JAUROO010000084.1 GCA_030829765.1 Miltoncostaeales bacterium
AGCGGGTGGGCGACGGGGCGGAAGCCCGTGGGGTCATCGCCGGCGCTCACGTCGCGCCGCGCTCGCGCGCCATGCGCCGGGCGACAAACCTCCACGCGGCAAGGGCGGCGGGCGCAAGGGCCAGGGCGGCGATATCGAACAGCACGTAGCCGGCCGCGGCGCCGCTCGGCGGGTTCCCGTTGCCGATGCCGAGGAACGGGACCGTGGGCTCCCAGTACCAGGTGGATACCCAGGTGCCCCAGATCTCGAGGAAGGCGACGAAGAAGAAGACCCCGGCATACAGCGCGGGCGCGCGGCCGATGAGCAGGAAGACCACCAGGAACGCCACGGCGATCGCGCCCGCCACGTCCACGCGGCCGAGGGATCCGGTGAGACCCACGATGCCCCACGCGAGGGCGCCGGCGACGGCCGTCCCCACGACGATGCGCGGGTGCACCCGGGCAAGCCGCGTCTGCGAGAAGCGGTAGCCGGCCAGGTACACCAGGCCGTGGCCGGCGGGAACGAACAGCGGGAGGTTGCCCAGGCGGTAGTCGTAGACGCCGAGCCAGGTGGAGAAGATGAGCTCCGCGGATGTGGCCACCACCACCACCACGAACACACGCGCCCGGTCCAGCGGGCCCAGCGGCACGCAAGCCGCGATGAGGACGGCCCAGGCGATGGCCGACAGCGTCAGCTGCCACGGGAGCCCGCCGAGGGAGTCCAGCCACAGGCCCAGCGACGTGAACACCAGGAGGAACGAAATGAAGAGCCACGGGCGCTCGACTACCACCAGCGCGCGCGCCCACAGGCGCCGCACGAACGAGGCGGGCGAGGCTGAGCCCGGGGAGGCGTCAAGCGTGCTCACGCATCCGAGGTTAGACCGGGCCGCGCCACCCCGGAGGGGTAACGGTGGCGCCGGGGACGACTAGCCCTCGCGGGCCTCCTCGGCGTCGTCCTCCTCGGCCTCGGGCAGCGCCTCAGCGCGGGCGCGCTCCTCCGCCGCCTCAAGCGCCTCGATGGCGTCAAGGCGGGACAGCACGTCGTCCCCGCTCTGCATGGTCCGGAAGCTGCTCCGGCGCTCCCGCTTGGCCTTGGCCATCTGAACCTCCGTGTTTACCGCCCGGATGGTACCCGGCGACGGCGGCGTCTCCGGCGGGCGCGTCGCCTGCGGCGGCCAATGCGGTCGGTTGCCAGTGCCTGGACGAGCCGATCGTCAGCAGGGGGGAACCCGTAGCCGGGCAGGTCCTCATGCCGCACCCAGCGGAACTGGGGGCTCACGAGCGCCCGTGGGCGCTGCAGCCCGGGGTACCGGCACTCGTAGAAGCGCAGGCGGAGCGGTCCGGCATCCTCGCGCCAGATCATGCGGGGATCCTCGACCTCGATACCGAGCTCCTCGCGCAGTTCGCGCCGGAGCGCCTCGACATCGCGCTCGCCCGGCTCGCGCTTGCCGCCCGGGAACTCCCAGAGCCCCGCGTGACCCGACCCCTCGGGGCGCTGGGTGATGAGTATCCACGGCCCCTTGCGGATGATGGCCGCGACCACGATGACGGGCTGCCCGCGGCGGCTCACGCTGCGCTCCCCGCCGGCACCAGCACGACACCGCGGCGGTCCGCCAGCCCCTCGGCCACCAGGCTGGCCGCGGCCTCGGGATCGGAACCCACGCTCACGCGCCCGTCCGTCGCGAGCGCACGGAGCAGGTGCCCCCGGCGCTGGCGCATCGACCCCTCATACCGTGCCTGCCGTCGCGTGCGGGGCGTGACCTCGTCCACCACCCCGGCGTCGGCCGCGGGGCAGCCGGCGCGCATCGGACAGCCGTCATCGCACCGGGGGGCCCGCGCGCGGCAGAACTCCCTGCCGAGATCCATCATCGCCTGCCCGGCGTGCCAGGACCGCCCGCGCGGGGCGCCGGGCCAGCCATCCGGGAACCGGCGCGCCACCACGCGCCGCACGTTGACGTCCTCGGGCAGCACGGGCTGCTCATCCGCGAAGCAACGCAGCGCATCGGCCGTGTAGCGCCCCACCCCGGGAAGGTCCTCGTAGCGCGCCGGTGCGGGCCATCCGTGCGCGGCGATCACGCCGGCCGCCGCATGCAGGTTGCGTGCGCGGCGTGGGTATCCGAGGCCCTGCCACGCGGCGAGCGCCTCACCCACGGTCACCGATGCCAGGTCTCCGGGCGCGGGCCACCGGCGCATCCAGTCCTCGTAGTAGGGCACGACGCGGGCAACGGGGGTTGCCTGCAGCATGACCTCGGACACCAGCACGGCCCAGCGATCACGCGTGCGCCGCCATGGAAGGTCGGGGCCATCGCGGTCGAACCAGCGAACGAGGCGGCGTACCGCTGAGCGGGCGGCGTCGGGAGTCACCGCGTGAGTCTCCCATGCGCGCAGGTGGCGATCAGGCGGCTGCGGCCGCCCCCGGGCCGCGACGGGAGGACGGCTGGCCGATTGCCATCGCGGCGTCGAGCGTGGTTCGGGCGCCGTGGGACAGCCGGCCGATCAGGGCCAGCAGGACCTCCGCCGTGGCCTCGGCGTCGGCCAGCGCCCGGTGGGATGGCATCACGGCGGTGCCGGCCCACGCCGCGAGCGTGGCAAGGTCGTGCCGCGGCACTACGCCGTCGAGCAGCCGCCGCGAGAGCACCAGGGTGTCCAGCCAGGGCTGGGTGAAGTAGCCATCGCGCAGGCGCAGGCGTTCGTAGTTGAGGAAGCGCAGGTCGAAGGGTGCGTTGTGGGCGACCAGCACGTCGTCACGGGCGAAGTCGATGAAGGCGGGCAGGGCTGCGTCAATGGACGGCTGGCCCTTCACCATGCCGTCGTCGATGCCGGTGATGTGGGTGATGTGGGGCGGGATGGCATGCCCGGGGTCGACCAGCGTGGAGAACCGCTCGGTGACCCTGAGGCCCTCGACGCGGACCGCGCCGATCTCGGTGATGCCGCACGACCCGGGGGCGCCGCCGGTGGTCTCCAGGTCGACGATGCAGAACGACATCGCGGCCAGCGGCGACAGATCACGCCGCCCCCCGGCGTCCGCGATGAGGTCATCCACCCAGGCGAGGCGCGCATCCTGCGCCACGATGTCCCCTGCCAGCCGGCGGGCGACCGGCTCGGGGCAGCCCGCGATCCCCAGGGCCTCCACGGCCACCTCGGCCGCGCTCACGGGCCTGCCCTCGCGGGCGATGAGGTCGCGCACCCTGTCCCCTGCCGTGCGCGCACCCTCCGACCCGGGCGTGGGGCGCGCCGCGCTCGGCGCCTGCGGGGGCGGCTCGGATTCTCCCATCCCGCCGGATCCTACGAACGACCCCCGACGCACCCCGCGGCGCGCGACCGTTCACAGGCCAGCCGGGGCGGCACGGCGCATACGCTTCCCGCATGTCACCAGTTCTCTCCACGGATCTCGCCGGCCTGACCGACCAGGAAATGCACGCCTGGGCCGGCTTCCTCCGGGTGCATGCCGCGGTGGTGCGCCGGCTGGACGGCGAGATGCAGGCGGCGCACGGCATCACCCTCACCCAGTACGAGGTGCTGCTGATGCTGGCGACTGCCGACGGCGGGGAGCGGCGCCTGAGCGACCTGGCCGATGGCGCCCTGTTGTCGCTGTCCGGGCTCTCGCGGCTGGTGGACCGCCTGGTGGCGCGCGGACTCGTGGAGCGCCGCCAGTGCCCGGACGACCGCCGCAGCGCCCTCGCCCACCTCACCCGGGAGGGTCGCGAATGCTTCATGGCGGCCCGTCCGATGCACCTCGACGGCGTGCGACGGCTGTTCATCGAGCCCCTCCCGCCCGGTGGGGTGCAGGCCCTCGCCGGCGCGTGGGACGCCCTGGAGGGCGCGGGCGACTAGCGGCGGCGGGCCGGCACCTTGGCGCGTGCCGCGACCTTGATGCCGGGCATCGCCACCGCCACCACCACGCGGCCCTTTCGCCGCGGCACGGCGAGCAGCGCCTTGCCGTCGGGCCGGCTGGTGGTGTTCACGCCCTTGCCGTTGGGCAGTCGTGCACGCACGGGGATGCTCGACATCGGCGCGCCGGAGGCATCGCGCACGGTGGCGATCCACAGGTCGCCCCGCTTCGGGTTGATGCCCGCGCGCTGGGTGAGCTTGCGGCCCGCGCGCGTGAGCACGATCTTCTTGGGCACGGGCGGAGGCGCCACGCCCACGCCGGAGCAGATCGGACCCGGGTCGCCCAGGCCCGCGTACTGGAAGATGGCACCGCCGATGGCCTCGGCCATCCTCTGGCGCACGTCCGGGCTGGCCAGCATCCCCACGTCGACCTCGTTGGACAGGAACGCGCCCTCCACGAGGATCGCGGGCATCGCCGTGTTCCGCAGCACGTAGAACGACCGCTCCTTCACCCCGCGGTCCGGGAGGCCCAGGCAGGCCACGAGCGTCCTCTGCACACCGGCCGCAAGCAGGTGCGTCACCTCAGGCGCACTGCTGCGCACGTAGGTCTCCGTGCCGCTCGCGCCGGTGCGCGAACTGTTCTGGTGGATCGACACGAAGATCTCGGCGAGGGCGGCGTTCGCGGCATCGGTGCGCGCCTTGAGATCCGCGCCCTCGGAGGTGTAGGGCACATCCCCACCGGCGTTGTCGGTGGAGCGCGTCATGAGGGTCGGGAAGCCGCGCGCTGCCAGCCAGGCGTTGAGGCGGTTGGCGACATCGAGGTTCACGTCCTTCTCGAGCAGCACCGGCTGCAGGAAGACGTTGAACCGCGGCTCGAGCCCGGTGACCACCTCCGGCGCAAGCGCGCCGATGGCACCGGAATCCGACCCGCCATGACCGGCGTCGATCGCCACCACCGGAAGCGCGGCAGCCGACGTTGCAGCCACCAGCGTCGCGCCGAGGGCGCCGAGGAGTGTGCGGGAAGCAGGCACGGCGGGCATCTAAGACCTTCTCCCGGCTGCCCGTGGGTGGCATGTCGCGCGGGCACATCGCCCTCCCGGCGCGCCGGGGCGGTTTGTAGCCTGACCCCCCATGCCCCGCCGCAGCACGATGGGCCTTGCCGCCTGCGCAATGGCCCTTGCCCCCGTCGCCGCGTTCGGCGCGTTCGGCGACGTGAGCCCGCAGGGGTACCTGCCGGGCGGCGGCGCGGCGCCGACCGACGTGGACGGCGCGGCGTTCTCACCGGATGGCCGGTACCTGCTCTTCACGTCGGCGTCGCCCATCAGCGGCCAGCCGACGGGCGGGGTGCGCCAGCTCTTCATGCGGGATCTCCTCACGGGTGCGGTGCAGATGGTTTCGACGACCGCCGACGGCCACCCTGCCGCAGCACCGGTGGATGACGACGCCGACGCACCGCCCTTCGCGGCATCGCTGGACGGGCGCTTCGTGGTGTTCTCGTCCACCGCGGCCGATCTCGTGCCGGGCGACGCGAACGGCGGTGCCCGCGATGTCTTCCGCAAGGACACCCGGACCGGCCGAATCACGATCATCTCGCGCGACCACCTGCGTCGGCAGGCTCCCACGGGGGTCACCGGCCAGCCCTCGATCTCGTCCGATGGATCCCGCGTGGCCTTCGCCTCCGGCGCCGAACCGCTCGCCCCGGGCGACGCGAACGGCGTCGCCGACATCTATATGACCGACCTCCGGGCGCGGACGGTCGTGCTGGTGTCGCGCACGGCCGCGGGCGTGCAGTCCCCTGAGGCAGTCGGGCAGCCGGCGATCAGCGCCGACGGGCGGGCCGTGGCCTTCCAGGGGACGGGCGCGGCGGCCGTGCTGGCGGGTGGCGATGCGAACGGCCTCGGCGATGTGTACGTGGCGCGCCCCGCAGTCCGGTCCATCGTGCGGGCAAGCGTGGCCGATGGGGGGTCGGCGGCGGGCACCTCGTCGCTGCCCTCGATCTCCGGCGACGGCTCCCGCGTGGCGTTCACCTCCACCGCTCCACTGGTGGCCGGTGATGCCGGCACCACCCCCGATGCATACGTGCGGGACCTGGCGGCGGGCACGACCCGCCGTGCGTCGGCCGGCGCGTCATCCGCGCGCCCCGCGATCAGCGTGAACGGAGCACGGGTGGCCTTCGCCTCAGGGGCGGACGTGCTGGTGCGCGATCTGGCATCCGACGTGGCCTTCCGGGCCTCGCGCCTGCCGGACGGCAGCCCCACGCCAGGGCCCGCTACCCGTGCCGCCATCACCGGGGTGGGATCGGTGGCCTCGTTCACCACGCAGCCCGCGGGTGCGACCGCCTCGGGGGTGTTCGTCACGGAGGCGGGGGCGGTAAGCGGAACCGCGCCGGCGCTCACCGCGCGCGCCACGCTGTCGGGGCGGCGTGTGACCGTGGCGGGCCACGCCAGCGACCCCGCGGGAATCGCGCGGGTGGCGGTGGGACCGCGGGTGGCCCGGATCGGCGACGACGGCTCGTACTCGGTCTCGTTCACCGCGCGGCTGGGCACCGAGGAGGTCGCGGTGCGCGCGACCTCGGGACTGGGCGCCGAGTCGGCCACTGCGGTGGGCGTGACGCGCGCGGCCGCGGCGCGCGGACGATCCGACCGCGCGCCGCGGCCCCGTGCCCTCCGGGCATCGGCAGCGCGGCCGTGGGTGCGGGCGACGTTCCGCCTGCCCATGCGGGCGGCGTGGCGCGTGGAGGTACGCCGGAGGATTCCGGGCATCACCCGGGCCCGCGCCTTCCGCATGGTCGTGGCGCGATCGGGCACGTCGGGCAGCGGACGACGCTCGATCCGCCTGAGAGTCCCCGCGCGGACGGCCCCGGGCGACTACCAGGTGCGGGTGCTCATCTCCTCGGCCCGGGGCCTCGGGACGAGCGCGCGTACCATCAGGATCCGGTGATCTTCCCGCTTCGCACCTCGCGCTGGACGCGCTTCCTCACCTCCACCACCGGCCCGTTCGAGGCCGAGGTCGCGGGCGGCATCGTGGGCGTGCGAATGGGGTGGGTGGGCCATGCCGAGATCCCTGTGGAGCGCATCGCGCGCATCACCTCGCGGCGCTGGCCGTGGTGGGGCGGCCTCGGCGTGCGCATCGCGAAGGGCATGGTGGCGTTCGTCCCGGCACCCGGTGACGGCGTGCTGCTGGAGTTCGATGATCCCGTCACCGTGCATGCGCCCATGTCATGGGAGACCGATCGCGTGCTGGTGATGGTGGCCGACCCCGAGCGCTTCGCGGCGAAGGTGGCCGCCGAGCGCGAGGCCGCGCTGCCGCCTACGCCGTGATCTGAACCGCCACCAGGCGGTTGCCGTCGGGGTCCAGGAACTCCATCGACAGGGCGCCGCCCATGTCCTCGACGGGGTCCCGCTTCGCCCCCGCGGCGTCCAACGCGGCATCGAGCGCGCGGATGTCGCCGACGCGGAAGGTGACCGTCGCGCCGCCCTGGTGCGGGGCCGTCGCGAGCTCGCCGAACAGGCCGAGCTCCATGCCCCCCACGCTGAACTGCGCCCAGTCGTTGCCCGCGCGCTGGCTCACCTCGAGGCCGAGGACGCCCTCATAGAAGGCCACGGCGCGGTCCATGTTGCACACCCCGTAGAAGACCACGTCCACGCCCTCGATGAGTGCCACGCCAACCCCCGTCGCTCAGGGCCCCCGGCGGGAGCCTGCCGTCGCGATGCTACCCGTGCGGGAGTACGATGCCGCGCCGAATGAGGCACAGGTAGAAAGTGGCCATCCGGCGCCGTCGGCGCGAGCGGATGGAACGCGTGGTCGGGGTCCCCGGGCTCTGGGCCACGGCATACGGCAACGTCGGGTCGTCGATCTACTACGCCCTCGGGCTCGTGGCCGCGTACGCGCTGGGGCTCACGCCCCTGGTGTTCCTGTTCGCCGGCCTCATCTTCGCCGCGACCGCCATCACCTACACCGAGGGAACCGCAATGTTCCCCGAGGCGGGCGGCTCGTCGTCATTCGCGCGCCAGGCGTTCAACGAGGGCGCGGCCTTCGGGGCGGCCTGGGGCCAGATGCTCAACTACATCATCACGATCGCCATCTCGGCGTTCTTCGTGCCCCACTACCTCGGGGTGTTCTGGGAGCCCCTCAACTCGAACCCCTGGGACATCATCGTCGGAATCGGCGTGGTGGCCCTCCTGGCGGTGCTGAACATCGTCGGGATAAAGGAGGCCGCCAAGCTCAACCTGGGCCTCGCCGTGCTGGACCTGGGCACGCAGGTGCTGCTCGTGATCGTGGGGCTGTTCGTGCTGTTCTCCCCCGCGACCCTCTGGGACAACATCGTGTGGGGCGTGGCGCCGACCTGGACCAACGTGGTGATCGGCGTGACCCTTGCGATGATCGCCTACACCGGCATCGAGACCATCTCGAACATGGCCGAGGAGGCGCAGGTGCCCGAGCGCACCATCCCCGCCTCCATCCGCGCCACCGTCATCACCGTGCTGGTGATGTACGCCCTCATCCCCATGGTGGCGCTCTCCGCGCTGCCGGTGACCCGGCAGCCCGATGGCACCTATTCCACCGAGCTCGGCACCACCTACGCCGGCGACCCCATCCTGGGCATCGTCGAGCAGTTCGGGTTCTCCGGCGTCCTCCATGATGTGGTGATCGGCTTCGTGGGCATCCTGGCCGCCACCATCCTTCTCATCGCCACCAACGCGGGGATCATTGGAGTATCGCGCCTGACCTACGCGATGGGCTCGCACCGGCAATTGCCCTCGGGGATCCGCAGCCTGCACCCGCGGTACAACACCCCGGCCGTCGCGATCATCATCTTCTGCGCCATCGCCGCCCTGGTGATGATTCCCGGGCAGGCGGTGTTCCTGTCGAACCTCTATGCATTCGGCGCGATGCTGTCGTTCAGCATCGCCCATCTGGCGATCCTCTGGATGCGGTGGCGGCGTCCGGAGATGCGGCGGCCCTACCGCGGGCGCCCGAACATCGCGATCCGCGGCCGCAGCATCCCGCTGTTCGCCGTGTTCGGTCTGCTGGGCACCGGCGGCGCGCTGGTCGCGGTACTCATCCTCCGCCCGGACGCGCGCTGGGTGGGCATTGCCTGGATGGTCGCGGGCTTCGGCATGTACCTGCTGGACCGACGGCACATCGGGGTGCCGTGGACCCGCACGGTCACGATGGAGCGTCAGGAGCTGGCGATGGAGGTGGACGTCGCCTACACCAACATCCTGGTGCCGGTGGTGGCCACCGAGTCGTCCGAGGAGATGATGGCCACCGCGGGCAAGCTGGCCGCCGACCGGGGGGTGACAATCCACGCCATCACCGTCGTGGAGGTGCCGGTTGAACTTCCCCTCGACGCCGGCATGCCGCGCGAGGAGCGGGGCGCCGGGCACCTGCTCGCGCATGCCCGGCAGATCGCCGAGGAGTACGGCGCGACGGTGGAGACCTCCGTGGTGCATGGTCGCCAGGCGGGCCGGGCGATCGTGGACGAGGCCCGCCGGGTGAACGCCGAGGTGATCATGATGGGGGTGGCGCGCAAGCGCCGGCTGGGTGATCACATCTTCGGGCGCACCGTGGACTACGTGCTGCGGCATGCCCCGTGCCGTGTGGTGATTGCCAGCGACGCGGCGGCCCCGGACACCACTTCTGCGGCGGCGGTGAGCGCGGCCCTGTCGGAGGCCGTGGCGCGTCCACCAGGGCCGCGCGGTCAGCCGCCGGACCGCTGAGCAGGCCCGATCTCACAACTTTTTCACGATCGCTTGTAACACCTTAACGTGGACTTCGTGCGGGGCCGCACGAAGTGTTTTTTCCCCGCATAAACTAATTTTATCGGGCACCCAAGATGACCTCTTCGGCCCCGGTTTGCACAAGCGCTTGTGCGGTCCGTCGCAAATTGACGCCCACCGGAAATGGGCCTACGTTCGTCATGCATGCGGAACGGCTCCCGAAATCCCCTCCTCAGGTCGCGCGATGGCGTGGCGATCCTGGTGACGCAGGCGGCCCATGCGCTGGCGCAGGGCATGCTGACGATCATCGTCCCCTGGCTCATCCTCGAGCAGGGCGGGTCGGCGTCGCAGGCCGCGATCGGCTTCGCCATCACGTTCCTGCCCTTCCTGTTCCTGGCGGCGCCCGCGGGAATGGCCGGCGACCGGCTGGCCCGGCGCCCCCTGCTGGGCGCGGCACTCGGCACCGGCACCGCCATCGCCACCGCGCTGGCATTCGTGCTGGCCGCGGGCGCTCCATCTGTGCCCCTGCTGTACCTGTCGGCTTTCCTGATCGGCGCGGTGCGCGTGTTCGTGGACGCCGCGATGTTCGGTGCACTGGCCGCCGTCGTCCGCCGGGACGAGATGATGCCCGCGCAGGCGGCACTGGCGCAGGCGTTCAACCTGGGGTACTTCGGCGGGCCCGCCGTCGCCGGACTCGCACTGGTGCTTGGCGCCGGCACGGCCATGGCGCTGGTGGCCGGGGCGCTGGCCATGGCCGCCGTTGCCGCGGTGGCCGGATCGCGCTCCCTGGATGAGCGCGACGATGCTGGACCCCGTCCGCCCGTGCGGCGTGGACTGGCGTTCCTGTTCCTGTCGCGCGACCTGCGGGTGCTCACCGTGACCGCCATGGCGTGGAGCGTCGCCTCCGGCGCGGCCATCAGCCTCGCCGTGCCGCACTTGCGTAACGACCTCGGCGTGTCCGGCGTCGCACTGGCGGCCGTCCTGGCCGCCGGCGTCGCATGCATGATGCTGGCGACGCCCATCATCACCCGGCTGGACCGCCGGCACGCCGACGAGACGATCATCGTGCTCGCCTGCGCCGCCTACGTGGTGCCCGCGCTCGCGATGGCCCTGATCCCGGGAGTGATGGGAACCGCCCTCGCCTACGCACCCCTGATGCTGGCGAACGCCGTGTGTGCTGCCACGCTCATGGGCGCACGGGCCCGCCGTGTTCCGCGCTCGATGCAGGCGCTTGCAGGCGTGGCCGGACGCACGCTGGTGATGGCCGGACTCGCGGCAGGCGCCGCAGCGGGCGGCCTGGCGGCCGACCTCGTGGGCTCGCGCGGGGCCTACGGCCTGGTGGCCGCGGCCCTCCTCGCGACGGCACTCAGCGCCCGCCCGGCACTGGTGCGTGCGCGCGAACGGCGGCTGCAGGGCCGCGCCGCACCGGCCCGCACCTAGGCCCGCAGCCCCAGCCAACGCTCACGGGGCGTGCGCCCTAGTGTGCGGGCGTGCGCAAATGGCTGCCGATCGTGGTCCTGGGGCTCGCCCAGTTCGTGATGGTGATCGATGGCACGGTGATGAACGTGTCGATCACCACCGTGGTGAGCGATCTCGGCACCACGGTCAGCGCAATGCAGCTGGCCATCGCCACGTTCACCCTGACCATGGCCGCCTTCATGCTGGCGGGGGCGGGCATCGGCGACCGGCTGGGGCGTCGTCGAACGTTCGTGATCGGCAGTGTCATCTACGCCGTCGGGTCACTCATCACCGCCCTCGCACCCGGATTTGCGACCCTCTTCGTCGGGTGGTCGATCGTGGAAGGCCTTGGGGCTGTGCTGGTGATCCCCGCGATCGCCGCGCTCGCGGCCACCAACTACGAGGGGCGCGACCGGGCCGTTGCCTACGGCATCCTGGGCGGCATCGCGGGAGCAGCCGCGGCGGCGGGGCCGCTGATCGGCGGATGGGTGACGAGTGAGTTCTCGTGGCGGTGGGTGTTCGCCGCAGAGACGCTCATCATCGCGCTGGTGATCCTGCCGCTCACACCCAGGGTGCGCGACGGCGCGCGGAAGGCCGCGCAGGGCCGCTTCGACCTGGTGGGGGTGCTGCTGTCCGCGGTGGCCATGGGGCTGATCGTGCTGGCGCTTGTGAGCGCGAGCACCTGGGGGCTCATCCGCCCCATCGACCCACCTGTGGAGTTCTTCGGCTTCTCGCCCGTCATACCCATCGTGCTCGCGGGACTCGTCGTGGGCCGCATCTTCCTGGCATGGGAAAACCGGCTGGCAGATCGGGGTGGCGCTCCGCTTGTCGGGGTGGACCTGCTGGGCATTCGCAGCTTGCGCGCCGGACTCAGCGCTCAGATGATCCTGTACTTCATCATCGCGGGCACGTTCTTCGTGCTGCCGCTGTACCTGCAGACGGTGCTGGGGCTGGACGCCTTCGAGTCCGGCCTGCGCATGCTGCCGATGTCCGTCGCGATCCTGGTGATGGCACTGGCCGGCTCGCGCCTGGCCGAGCGGATATCGCCGCGCACGATCATCCAGGCGGGCATCGGCCTGGCGTCGGCGGGGGTGGTGCTGCTGATCGGATCGATCACCCCCGATGCGCGGGGCACGCTCTTCGCCCTGGCGATGGCGGTGATCGGCATCGGCCTCGGCCTGGCGATCTCGCAGATCGGGAACGTCAACCTGTCCGCCGCAGACGAGTCGCGCAGCAGCGAGATCGGCGGGCTGCAGGGCACCACGCAGAACCTCGGGTCGTCCCTGGGCGTGGCGCTGGCCGGAACCGTGCTCTTCATCGGCCTCGCCGCCACGTTCACCACGAACCTGTCCTCGCAGCCCGCGGCTGACGCGGGCGTGCAGGCGGCCGCCGCGGAAGCGACGGCATCGGGGATACAGGTGGTGTCGGCGGATCAGGTGGACGCCGCGGTGACCGGGGCCGGGCTGCCCCCGGACCAGGTCGACGCGGTGGTGCAGTCGTACGAGGCCGCCAAGTTGCAGTCGCTGCGCGGGGCGCTGGTGATCGTGTTCGTGGTGGGCGTGCTCGGCCTGCTGCTGACCGGCGGTCTCCCCCGCGAGCCCCTGGGCGCGCGCGGGCCGCCGGTCGATTGATGGGCCATGATGCCCCCATGGCAGCTGACTTCGGGGCGGAGATCCACATCGCGGTACCGGCCACGACGGCGTGGGAGATGGTGGGCGACCCGTGCGGCGTGCCGCGCTGGTATCCGCTGTACCTGCGCTGCACGGTCGAGGACGGCGTCCGCACCCTCGAGCGGGCCGACGGCGCAGTGGTGGTGGAGGACCTGCTCGCACGCGACGACGACGCGATGACGTACTCATACGCCGTCACCGCCGGGCTGCCCCTCGCGGAGCACGAGGCATCGTTCACGGTCGCGCCCGACGGCGATGGCTGCCGCGTGATCTGGCGCACGCGCGCCGTGCATGAGGACCCCTCCATCGACATGGAGGCCCGCCTTGCCGACCGCCAGCGCGAGGCTCTCGAGGGCCTGCGCGCGGTGCTGGAGGCCGGGCCCGCCTGACGCCCGTGGGTTCCGGCGCGACCCGCATTCTTACCCCGGTCTTAGGTTCATCTTGTCCACTGCTCAGGCGCGTGCCGGAGGATCGTCCTCGTCAGGCATCACCAACGCAGGAGGACGGACATGAAGGCCAGGAACAAGCGCATCGCGGGGCTCGCCGCCGTCGGCATGCTCGTGGGAGGCGGGCTCGCAGGGGCCTTCGCCGCGACCGGGGGGCAGGACGACCCGGCCGGCGACCTGGCGAGTGCACTCTCGAACCGCACGGGTGACCAGGTGAGCGCCGCCGACGTCAAGGGGGCGTTCACGGACGTCCTCGAGCAGCGCCTGAAGGAGGACGTGGCATCCGGGCGCATCACCCAGGCACAGGCCGATGAGATGTTGGCGCGCGCGGCGAGCGCGCCCCTTCCGGGCATGGGCCGCCACGGGGGTCCCGGTGGCCACCACGGCGGCGGCATGCATGAGGTGGGCCAGGCCGTGCAGAAGCTGCTCGGCGTGAGCGAGCAGCAGATGCACGATGCCCGCGAGAAGGGCACCACGCTGGCGCAGCTGGCCGAGTCCAAGGGCGTCGGAAAGGCGGATCTGGTCGCGACGGTCGCACAGGCGATGAAGGCCTCCGACAGGGGCGCCAACCTGACCGATGCACAGGCAACCCAGAGGGCCACCGACATGGTGGATGGCAAGGGTGGCCCGCGGGGCGGCCACGGTCGCGGCCCGGGCGGCGGCGCCGTGAAGGACGCCCTCGTGAAGGCGCTGGGCGTCTCGGAGGATGCCCTGCGCACCGCACGCGAGGCGGGCAAGTCTCCGGCTGACGTGGCCAGGGAGAAGGGCGTGGATACCGCCGCGGTGGTGACCGCGGTGACCACGGCCCTGAACGCGCAGGGTGCCCCGCATGGCGGCGCGCAGAAGACCGATGCCGAGCTGAAGCAGATGGCGACGGACATCGTGAACGGCAACGGCCCGGGTGGTCACGGCCGCGGCGGTCAGATGCCGCCGCAGGGTCCGTGACCATCGACCCGCACGCCACGCGCGAGGCCGACCGGCGTCGCGCGTGGCGTGAAGGCCGGGCTGGTGGGCCTGATCGTCGCGGGGATCGGCGTGCTCGCCGGCCTCGCGGCGGCGGGTGCCGATACGGGCGCGCGACGGGAGGCGACCACCGATTCCCTGTGCCCCTCAAGGGTCATCGGCCTGTCGGTGCCCCGCATGCTGATCGGGCGCGGTGGCAGCGCGGCGCCCGACGCGCGCCGCGCCCGTGCGCCACACTCATGACGTGAGGATCCTGGTCGCCGACGATGAGGAGGCCGTCCGTGCTGCCGTGCGGCGGGCCCTGACCCTCGCGGGCTACGAGGTGGAGCTCGCATCGGATGGCGACGAGGCGCTGGCGATGCTGGCCGAGCGCGCCCCGGACGCCGTGCTCCTCGACGTGATGATGCCCGGGGTGGACGGCATCGAGGTGTGTCGCCGCCTGCGCGCAGCCGGGGACGCCACGCCCGTCCTGATGCTCACGGCGCGTGACGCCGTAGGCGACCGGGTGGCGGGCCTGGACGCGGGCGCCGACGACTACATGGTCAAGCCGTTCGCCCTGCAGGAACTGCTGGCGCGCCTCCGGGCGCTGCTGCGGCGGTCCGCATCGCAGAACGGCGATGACGCCAGCGCGCTGCGCTTCGACGACCTCACGCTCGATCTCGCCGGGCACGCCGCGGATCGCGGGGGGCGGGCGATCGAACTCACCCGCACCGAGTTCCAACTGCTCGAGCTGTTCATGCGCAATCCCCGGGTCGTCCTGACGCGCACGGTCATCCACGAACGGGTGTGGGGATACGACTTCGGCCCGGCGTCCAACTCGCTGGGCGTGTACGTGGGGTACCTGCGGCGGAAGCTCGAGGAGAGCGGAGAGCCCCGGCTCATCCACACGGTTCGCGGCGTGGGCTACGTGCTGCGCGAGCAGTGAGCATCCGCCGCCGCATGGCGATCGCCGCCGCCGTGGCCGTTGCCGTGGCCGTGGCCGCGGCATCCCTGGCGAGCTACGTGGCGGTCCGGGCGCGACTGCTGGGGAGCGTGGATGCCTCGCTGCGCCAGCAGATGGAGAGGGTGCTGAGCGAAGGGGCGCGGGCGCTTCCCCCGCCCGGGGAGTTCCGGCGCGGAGGGCGCTTCGGGGGTCCACAGGTCTACTCGCAGATCGTCACCCCGGCGTCGGACCTGTCCGACGGGTCCGATCAGCGCCGCGTCCGCGACCGCCGCGGGCGCGCAGATGACGTGCGCCTGCCCGTGACCGCGCGCGATCGCGAGGTTGCGGCGGGGTCCGCGGAGGCCTACTTCTGGGATGCCGACATCCAGGGCGTGAGCCTGCGCGGCATCACCGCCCCGGTCGCGACCGGCGTGGCCGTCGAGCTGGCACGACCGGTGGACGAGGTCCAGTCGGCCCTCAATGGCCTCGGGATCATCCTGCTCATCGTCACCGGCGCGGGGGTCGCCGCCGGGGCGGGCCTCGGCTGGGTGGTGTCGGGCCGCGCGCTTCGTCCCGTCACGGCATTCACGGCCCGCACCGAGGAGCTGGCCGACGCGGATGACCTCTCGCGGCGGCTGCCCGTGGTGGGTGACGACGAGATCGCCCGCCTCGCCCGGGTGTTCAACGGCACCCTCGACAAGCTCGAGTCGTCAGCCGAGGCGCAGCGACGCCTGGTGGCGGACGCCTCGCATGAGCTCCGCACCCCGCTGGCATCGCTGCGGGCGAACATCGAGGTGCTGCAGCAGCCCGGGGACCTTCCGCCCGGGGACCACGCGGAACTGCTGCGGGACGTCGTGGAGCAGACCGATGAGCTCTCTGCCCTGGTGACCGACATCGTGCGGGCGGGAGAGACCACCGTGCGCGAGGACGAGGCGCAGGATGTGCGGCTCGATGAGATCGCCGGCGCCGCCATCGAGCGCCTGCGTCGCCAGCACCCCGGGGTGCTGGTGCTCGAGGACCTGGCCCCCCTGGTGGTGGACGGCGTGCCCGAGCGGCTCAACCGCCTTGTGGCGAACCTGCTCGACAACGCCGTGAAGTGGAACGTGGCGGGCGAGCCCATCGAGGTGACGCTGCGCGAGGGCGTGCTGACCGTGCGCGACCACGGACCCGGATTCCCCGAGAGCGACCTCCCCCATGTGTTCGAGCGCTTCTACCGGTCGTCAGGGGCCCGCGGCAAGCCGGGCTCCGGCCTGGGGCTGTCCATCGTGCACCAGGTGGCCCAGATGCATGGCGCATCGGTGACCGCCAGCAATGCCCCCGATGGCGGTGCCGTGCTCACGGTGGTATTCCCGGTCGGATCTACATCGCAGACACCATCCACCAGGCAAGACCGCCCACCAACAGCATGATGATGATTGCCGCGACCATGGTGACTCCCCCCTGTGTGAACCTGTGAACGTCGTTTCCCTACACAACGCGGCAGGTGTGAGGGAATGTGGGGCCAGATGTAAGAGTCCGACGGGGACGCGGCGAAACCCTCCGATCGGGTAGGCCGTGCGCTGCGCGCCCTCACCGCCCGGGGTCGCGCCCCCACGGGGAGAGCGCGAGCCAAGTGCCCAGCCCGACCACGGCGATGGCGGCCAGGTACAGCCAGTGCTTCGCGTACAGGGCCGTGGGCACGAAACACCCGCCGGTCTGCTGGGCCGGACCCGACGGGGTGTCCACCATGGCGAACTGCGTGCAGCCCACGTCGGCAAGACCCATCACCACCAGCACCGCGGCGGCCAGAGCGGCGACGACGATGGTGATGATTCCCCGGGGCCGCATCGCCCGCACGCTACGTGACTCGGCGGCCCTGCTGAAGCCGGAGAGCGGATTCGAACCGCTGACCCCCTGTTTACAAGACAGGTGCTCTGACCAACTGAGCTACTCCGGCGGGACCCGCCGCGCGGGCCGGGGGGATGATGCCTAGTCGACGACCTCGACGGGGATTCCGGCGTGCTTCTCGACCTC
>JAUROO010000085.1 GCA_030829765.1 Miltoncostaeales bacterium
CATCAGTGCGTTTCTTGACACGGACCAACACCGCATAGTTGCCCTGCTTGTCAGCGCATCGCAAGTCATGTACATCACCGTCAATGACAGGTCGACCCATGAATGTGTTGGGTAGTGGTGCGCCACGTTCCAGATTGACAGGCACCACAACGTTGCCACGATGAGTGTCGAACATCTCTTGACCGTCACGTTCCGTGGCGGACCTGATCAGGTAATAGTTCGGCACAGTCGTGCGCCAACCCGACATCTCCCGGGCACGGGAGATCCTCGGATGGGAGCCCACCGTCGGGCTTGCCGATGGCCTGCGCATGACCATCGCGGGCACCACGCGCGCACCGGGCCGGTAGTCCCCGTGGCCGGGGCGGCCGTGCGGGCACGGGGCCTGGTGAAGGCCTATGGGCCGCGCGTCGCCGTCGACGGACTCGACCTCGACATCCGCCGCGGCGAGTGCTTCGGGTTCCTCGGCCCGAATGGCGCGGGCAAGACGACCACGATGCGCATGCTGGCCTGCCTCTCGCACCGTGACGCCGGCGAGCTGGAGGTGCTCGGCACCGATCCCGACCGCGACCCGCGGGCGCTCAAGGCGCGCCTGGGCGTCGTGCCGCAGGAGGTCAACCTCGACCTCGAACTCTCGGTCATCGAGAACATGGTCGTGTACGGCCGCTACTTCGGGATGCGCGCTGCGGAGGCCCGGTCGCGTGCGGCGGACCTGCTCGACTTCGTGGGCCTCGGTGACCGTGCGGGCGACACCGTCGTGCGTCTGTCGGGCGGCATGCAGCGGCGCCTGCAGATCGCGCGGGCGCTCATCAACGACCCGGCGATGATCCTGCTGGATGAACCCACCACCGGCCTGGACCCGCAGGCGCGGCGGCTCGTGTGGGACCGCCTGCGCGACCTGCGCGCGACCGGCACCTCGGTCGTCCTCACCACCCACTACATGGACGAGGCCGAGCGCCTGTGCGATCGCCTCGTCATCATCGATCACGGCCAGGTCGTGCGCGAGGGATCGCCCGCTGCGCTCGTGCGCGCCGAGGTGGGCGAGGAGGTGCTGGAGATGCGCACCCGTCCGGCCGATGCCGCGGCCCTTGCCGCCGCGGCATCGGCCCGGCACCTCGTCGCCGGCGAGACGGTGCTGGCCTTCGGGGACGACGCGGACGCGATGCGGCACCGCGCCGCGGGGTCGGGCCTGCGATGGGACCTCGTCGCGGAGAGGCGCGCCACCCTCGAGGACCTCTTCATCCTGCTCACAGGCCACTCGCTGCGCGAGGACGCCGCAGAGGACCCCTCCGGCTAGGCGGCGGTCTCCGAGGGACCGGGGGCGTCGCCGCGGGACCAGGGCGCCGGGCGCCCGAACACCGAGGCCAGCCAGATGCCCACGGCGTACAGGATCAGCTGGGGGATCATCAGCAGGATCATGCTCACCGGGTCACCGCCCGGCAGGATCGCCGCGACGAAGGCGATCACCACGATCGCCACCCGCCAGCCGCGTCGGAACTGCTCGGCGCTCACCAGTCCGAGCCGGGCGAGGACCAGCATCGCGACCGGCACCTCGAACACCAACCCGCCGGCGAACATGATGGTGAGGGCGAACGAGAAGTACTCGTTCGCGCGCAGGGCCACCTCGAAGTCGTTGCCCGCGAAGCCGAGCAACCACTGGAGTGCCACCGGGAGCACCAGGAAATACACGAAGAGCACGCCCCCGATGAACAGCAGCGACACGCCGCCCACCACCACCAGCATGCGCCGGCGCGTCTGGCGGCCGATCGCCGGCACCACGTATGCGTACAGCTGATAGAGCAGGATGGGCAGCGTCACCAGGACCGCGGCGCCGAACACCACCTTCAGGATCACCAGGAAGGGCTCGGTGGGCGACAGTGCCAGCAGGCTGCGGTACTCGGGCGCAAGCGGCTCGAGCAGCACGTCGAGCAGCCACTCGTTGAACACGTAGAGGATCGCGAACGCTGCGGCGAGCGTGCCGACCGCGATGAACAGGCGCGTGCGGAGCTCCGTGAGGTGCTCCACCACGCTCAGCTCGTCGTCCGGCGCGACCCTGCTCACGCCGAGGCGCCCGAAGAGGCCCCCCACTGCGTTATCCGGCGGCGGTCGGGCGCTCCTGCGGCGGAGCGTCGCCGCTCACCACCACGCCCTCCAGCACGTCGACGGCAGCGGTGGGCGCCTCGGGGCTGCCGGCCGTGGCCGTTGTCACGGGCGCCGCCTGGGCGGCCTGCGTGGGCACCGCAGCGGGTTCCGGGTCGTCACCGCGCTCACCGCTGAGGGTGTCCTTGAAGTCGCGGATGCCCTTGCCGACGGCGCGGCTGAACTCCGGCAGCTTCGTGGGACCCAGCACGAGCACGGCGATGACCAGGACGATGATGAGCTGGATGGGCGAGAGGTCGAACATGCGAACCGAAAGGCTAGACCCCGGCGCGTTCCGGGGCCAGCCCCCGATGGGGCTGGGATAGGGTTCGCGGCATGCCGAATGACCCCACCTCCCCCGCGGATGATGTCGCCATCCGCCAGATGCGCGACCAGATCATCGACAACGACCTGAAGCTGATGCAGGCGATCAACCAGCGGCTCACGCTCGTCGCGCGCCTGCGTGCGTACAAGCAGGACCGTGGGCTGGAGTTCGTGGACCCCTCGCGCGAGGAGTGGATGCACCGGTACCTGCAGGGCGCGAATGGCGGACCGCTCTCGGGCGAGGGGCTCACCGAGATCTACGGGCACCTCCTGGAGCTGACCAAGCGCGAAACCGCGGAGTGACGCGGCGCGTGGGCGTCAGCCCGCGAAGTCCTCCGGCGTCACCTGGTCGAGGAACTCCTTGAACTTCTCGACCATGTCATCGTCGTCCTCGGGTTCGTGCTCGAACTCGATGGCGTTCTCGTCCAGCAGGTCATCGGCGGCGAAGATGGGGGCGCCCGTGCGCACCGCGACCGCGATGGCGTCACTGGGCCGGGCATCCACCTCCACGTCCGACCCCGTGGTGGTCAACTGGATCAGGGCGTGGAACGTGCTGTCGCGCATCTCGGTCACCGTCACCCGGGCGACCTCGGCGTGCAGTCCCTCGATGACATCGGCCATCAGGTCGTGGGTCATCGGCCGCGGGGAGTCTGTGCCCTGCAACTTCATCAGGATGGCCGCCGCCTCCGCGTGGCCGATCCAGATGGGCAGGAAGCGGTTGCCGTCGGCGGTCTTCAGCAGCACGATGGGCTGCTTGCCGACCATGTCGAAGCTCACGCCGTAGATGACCATCTCCTGCATGGGCCGATCATAGACGCGCCGGTGCCGCCCCTCCGCTGCTATGGTCCCGCGCCGCGGGCGATTAGCTCAGGTGGTTAGAGCGCATCCCTGATAAGGATGAGGTCCCAGGTTCGAGTCCTGGATCGCCCACTTCCCCCGTGACCGGGCGCTCACGAATCGCCGGGTCCCCCGGGCGGGTTCAATCGGTCCATCGCCCGCGCCACGGCGGCTTCGTCGTCGAAGATGATCTCCACCACCACCGCGCCGCGGGCCCCGGCGCGGACCCGCACGGGGGCCTCGAAGGCCCCGGCGAACGCATCCATTGCCTCATCGGCGACCCCCGGGGCGGGGCGGCCGGCACGCCCCCCTGCGGATGGTCCATCCGATGCCGCGCGGGCGAGGGCCTCCGTGGCGCGCACGGACAGCCCCTGCTCCACAGCAGCCCGGGCGACCTCGCGGCGCCTGCGGGCACCATCGGCCATGAGGACGGCCCGGCCGTGGCCCTCCGACAGGCGGCCGTCGGCCAGCATCTCCTGCACGTCGTCCGGCAGTTCGAGCAAGCGGATGAGGTTGGCCACGGCCGGACGGCTGCGGCCGACGCTGCGGGCCACATCGGCCTGCGTCTGCCCGAAGTCCTCCACGAGCGCGGCGAGGGCCTGGGCGGTGTCGATGGGGTCCAGGTCCTGGCGCACGAGGTTCTCGACCAGGCCGGCCTCCAGCCGCTCACGCTCATCGGCATCGCGCACCACGGCGGGCAGGGTGTCCAGGCCGGCCTGCTGGGCCGCCCGCCACCGGCGCTCCCCGGCGATCAACTCGTAGGCACCATCCCCCACCGGGCGCACCACCACGGGTTGCAGCAGTCCGGTGGCCGCGATGCTGTCGGCAAGGGCGGTGAGGGCATCCGGATCGATGCGGCGCCTCGGCTGCGACGGGTTCGGCCGGATATCGGTGACCCCGAGTACGCGCAGGGACTCCCCGGATGACGTGGCGGCGGGGGCAGCGCCCGCCCCGGGCGCCGCGGCCACGGGAGCGTCCCCCAGCAGCGACGACAGGCCCCGCCCCAGTCGCCCGGATGAGCGCTTCTCAGCCACGTGCCACGATCTCCTTGGTCACCTCGAAGTATGCGTCCGCCGCGGCGCAATGGGGGTCGTAGCGGATCACCGGCTCACCATGCGACGGCGACTCGGTCACCCGCACATTCCGCGGAATCACGGCGTCGAAGACGAGGCCGGGGAAGTGGCGACGCACCTCCTGCACCACCTCGCCGCTGATCCGCGTGCGGGGATCATGCATGGTCATCAGCAGTCCGGCGATCACCAGGTCCGGATTGAGCCGGGCCCGCACCTCGCCCACCGTCTCCATGAGCCGCGACAGCCCCTCCAGCGCGTAGTACTCGCACTGCACCGGCACGATCAGGCGCGTGGCGGCCACCAGGGCGTTGATCGTCACCAGGTCCAGTGACGGCGGGCAGTCGATGAACACAAATGAGTACGCATCTCTGACTTCCGTGAGCGCGTCCCGCAGGAGTCGGTCCCTGCCCGGGCGCGCGACCAGCTCCACGGCGGCGCCCGCGAGGTCCGGGCCCGAGGGCACCAGATCCAGACCCGGCACCACCGTGGGCATGACCACCGCAGGCACCCGGGCTCCATCCAGCAGCACATCCGCCGTGGTGGCCGCGTCCGGCGACGGCCGATCCCCGCCCAGGACGCCGCTGGTGGCATTCGCCTGCGGATCAGCGTCCAGCAACAGCACGCGGTGGCCCGCCTCGGCAAGGCATGCGGCGATGTTCACCGTCGAGGTCGTCTTGCCGACCCCGCCCTTCTGGTTTGCCAGCGCGTAGATCATCCCAGGGGCCTCTTGGCCGCCATCCCGGGGCGCCGGGGATAGCGCACAGGGGTGTCGGTGGCCTTCTCCCATATGGAAAAATACCTGCTCGCATCAGGAATCGGTGCGGCGTCGGGGTCACCCACGAAGGACATCCCGAGCGCCCCGGCCGCGGTGGCGGCAGCGGCCCGATCATCGGCGTCGCGCCGTCCCCGCCAGGCCACCAGGCGTCCCCGCGGGGCCAGGAGGGGTGCGGCCAACTCGAGCACCACCGGCAGGGGGCCGAGTGCCCGCGCGGTCACCACGGGATGGGCATCGCGCTCCGCCCGGGCCAAGGTCTCGCTGCGATCCGCCACGACGCGCACATTAGGGAATCCGGCAGAGGCCCGGATGAGCCACGCCGCCTTCCGGCGCTCGCTCTCCACCAGGGTCACCGGGATGTCCGGCAGCATCGCGGCCAGCGCCAATCCTGGGAACCCGCCGCCACTGCCGATGTCCAGGAGGGCGGGCGCATCCCGTATCTCGTCGAGGAGGAGGCCGCTCAGCGAGTCGACCCCGTGAAGCCAGATGGCGGTATCCATGTCCCGGACGGCGGAGAGGTTCTGGGGCTCCGCGAGCATGTCCCCCAGGATTCCCGCGAGCGCATCCGCAGCCGCGGCAGGCACATCCACCCCCATGACAGCGCACCGCTGTCGCAGCAGGTCAGGAGCGTGTTTCACGTGAAACCCCCGGGGCGCGGAATGCGCGGTCCGTCGTCGCCCGTTTCACGTGAAACGGGCGCGCCACCTAGTCCCTCGTGGCCGGCACCACGACAATCCGCCGCCGGGGCTCTTCACCTTCGCTGCGGGTGTCCACATCCGCACGGTCAGCGATGGCCATGTGCACCGTCCGCCGGTCAAGCGCGCTCATCGGCTCGAGTTCGATTTCCTCGCCGAACTCCACGGCCTCGTCCGCCGCCTTGTGCGCGAGCCGTGCGAGCAACTCCGCGCGCCGTGCCCTGTACCCCCCGGCATCCACGAGCACCCCGCGCCTCTGGCCTCCGGGCTGCCGCCGCACCGCCTGGGCGGCCAGCAACTGCACGGCGTCCAGCACCTCGCCGTCCCGCCCGATGATGGCGTCGAGGTCCTCCCCCTCGATCCGGGCGATCAGGCCACCCTCCTCGCCGTCATCGATCTCTACCGTCGCGACCACGCCGAGCCCATCCAGGGCGGCCTGCACCACGTCCTTCAGCGGACTACGTCCCGGATCCTCGCTCACTTGCGCCTCTTCGGTGGCTTACGCCGGGCAGGCCGTGACGGCCCCCCGGATACCTTCTTGCGGGTTGGCGGCTTGCGCTTCTTCTTCCCGGATGCCGATCCGGCCGGGGGGGCGGGGGGCGGATCCTCGTGCGCATCCGCCCCGCCATCGCCGGCCTCGCCCGCAGGCGCGCCATCCTGCTGCTTGGCAGCCCCGCTCTCAGCCGCGCCCTGCGCAGGGGCCGCGGCCCCCGGCTCCGCGGCCTGGTTCTTCCGCCCCTTCCTGCGGCGCGGCAACGGCTTCGTGCGCACCTCCACGTCCTCCGTGGCCACGGCCTCTCCCGCGGACGGTGCGGGAGCCTCCCCGTCACCGTGCGCCTCCTCCTCCGCGCCCCCCTCATCCGGGGCAGAGGCCTTCGCAGGAGCAGCACCCAGGAGCGTGCCGCCCTTGGCCTCGATCTCCGCCTCGATGCGCCGCTTCAGCACCAGCTGCTGGCCGGCGGTCCACAGGTTCGTCGTGGCCCAGTAGATCACGAGGCCGGCCGGAACCGGGAACTGGAAGATGAAGAACACGATCCCGATCGGCAGCAGGCGCATCAGCCAGCGCTGGTTCCTGCTCATCGTGGCCGTTGCCGAGAGCTCCGTCGAGATCAACTGCGACACCGCATACACGACGATGAGGGGCACCACGGCCCACCCGATCTCGGTCAGCAGCTTCGAGACATCAGGGACCACATACATGAACGACAGGTCGGTGCCGTCCGCGAAGTTCTGGCTCCGCAGCGTGTAGTACAGGGCGATGAAGACCGGCGCCTGCAGCAGCAGGGGAAGACAGGAGCCGAACGGATTGACGTCGTTCTCCTTGTAGAACTTCATCATTTCTTCCTGCAGCTTCTGCTTGTTCCCCTTGTACTTCCGCTGCATTTCCTTCATCTGCGGCGCAACCTCCTGCATGCGCCGCGCGGACTTGTACTGCTTCACGAAGAGGGGCAGCAGGATCAGTCGCACCACCAGCGTGAGCATCACGATCGCCCAGCCCCAGGTGAAGCCGACCGAGTGGAAGAAATCCAGGACGGCGCGGAGTGGCGCCTCGAGCAGGTCCAGTGGGTTCATCGCGCCCCGAACAGTGTCTGGTCAGCCGGGTGGTCCACGCCGCCCTTGCTCCACGGGTTGCACCGGAGCAGGCGCCACGACGCCAGCACGAATCCCCTGCTCACACCAAACATCTGGATGGACTGCACCGCGTACTCGGAACACGTGGGGTAGTACCGGCAGCGCCTCGGGAACAGAGGCGACACCAGGCGCTGATAGCCCCGCACCACGCGGATGACCAACGACCTCACGAGCGCGTGCCCGTCGCCTTCTCCGCCAGCTCTCCCAGGCGATCTCCCAGCGCGCGGGCGCCCCGCTCGTCGATGTACTCGTGCGCGCCGGCACGCGCGATGACCACGTAGTCCACGCCGGGCGCAAGCGCTCCGCTGATGCGGGCGAACTCCTCGCGCAGCACACGCTTCACGCGGTTGCGCTCCACGGCGCCACCAACGCGCTTCCCCACGGATAGGCCCAGACGCGGCTGATCGCCCTCTCCGCGGGCGAATGCGTACACCACGAGGTGGCGCCCCGCGGCGGACGTGCCGCGGCGATAGACCGAGTCGAAGTCACCGGATCGGGTGACCCGGCTGCGCCTGCCTCGGCGGGCGCCGCCGTCGGGCACGGGGCCAGCGGCCTACGCCGAGAGCCGGGCGCGGCCCTTCGCGCGCCGGCGCTTGATGATCGCCCGTCCGGCACGAGTGGACATGCGCTTGCGGAAGCCGTGGGTCTTGCTGCGCTTCCGCGTATTCGGCTGATAGGTGCGCTTCACTCGCCTGCTGCTCCTTGGAGTCCGGCTACGGGGTGGCGCCGCGGGGACCCGGGCGCACGACGCGGGAACACTACCAAAGGAACCTCGGCTCTCCGCCGGGGCCCCGGCAACCGGCCCGGGATGTGTGCGCGCACCGCATGTGCCAGCCACTCCGACCCCATCTGTCCACACCTGTGGACCTTACTGTGGATAACCCACGAAGTCCCTGCTCTCATGGATACTTCATCGCGTGCCCCCGGCACAGATCAGGCGCTGGAGCAACGTTTTTCCCGCTCACACGGCATCTGACTGTCCACAGCCCTGTGTGCGGTCCGATCCGGGCTTGACGCGTTGGTAGCGTCTGCGCAGTTCATGCCTGCCGACATCCCCGACACCGCCTCGACCGAACTGCCCGGGCACACCTACGTGGTGCGCATCGCCCTGCACCGGGCCGCCCTGGAGCCACCGGTCATCACCGAGGTGCGCGACATCGCGCCGGCGGCCATCATCGAGTCGGTGTTCTCCCGTGTGGCGCAGATGTCGTCCGTGCCGCCGCTCGCGCTGCGTGAAGTCATCGAGAACCTCATACATGCCGACTTCCGGGACGCACTGGTGACCGTGCTGGATGCCGGTCGCACGGTGCGGGTGTCCGACCGCGGTCCGGGCATCACCGATGCGCGCCGCGCCATGGAGCCCGGCTACACCACGGCGGATGAGTCGGTCCGCGCGGTGGTGCGTGGAGCCGGGTCGGGCCTCGCGTTGGCCGCCGGGCTGGTCGCCGCGGAGGGCGGGCTCCTCGAGGTGGAGGACAACCTGGGCGGCGGCACGGTCGTGACCATCACCGTCGATGCCGCACCTGCGCCGGACGACCCCGCAGCGGGCCCCAGTGATGCCCAGCGGCGCCTCCTCGCCCTGCTCCTCGAGATGTCGCCCGCGCACCCCGAGACCATGGCGCGCGAACTGGACCTCCCGCTCGGCGTCGTGGGCCGCGAGCTCGTGCTCATGGAGCACCGGGGACTGGTTGCCCGCTTCGCCGACGGGGGCAGGGTGCTCACGGAGCGCGGAGCTGCAATCGTGGCGACCCTCTTCTAGCCCATGGGCGCGTCCGTTCCCCTGATCCAGGACGAGGCCCGCCTCCAGGAGGTCTGGGCGCAGGTGCTCGAGCGCCTGCGCGGTGCCCTGAACGCCGCGACCTACAGCCTGACGTTCGAGAGGGCGCGGGCACTGGGCTTCCACGAAGGCCGCTTCCGCATCGGAGTGGAGACGGAGTTCGCGCGCGGATGGGTGGTGCAGCGCTACGACTCCCTGGTCCGGGATGCCCTGTTCGAGGTGCTCGGCCAGGACGTGGCGGTGGCCGTGGAGGTCGTTCCGCCGGAGCAGGATGGCCCGGCTGCGGAGCCTGCGATGGCGCCTGCGACGACTGCGACCCGGGCGCCATCAGGCGGAGGGACAACAGGACCTGCGGTGGTGGACCCCGCTGCGCGCCTGCAGGGCCGGTTCACCTTCGACGCATTCGTGATCGGCCCGAGCAACAGGTTCGCCCACGCGGCCGCCCTCGCGGTAGCTGAGACCCCGGCGCGCGCCTACAACCCGTTGTTCGTCTACGGGGGAGTGGGACTGGGCAAGACGCACCTGCTCCACGCGATCGGACACTTCACCGCGGAGAATCATCCGGGTCTGTCGGTGCGATACGTATCGGTCGAGACCTTCACGAACGAGTTCATCAACTCACTCCGTGACGGGGCGATGCGGTCGTTCAAGGATCGCTACCGCGGCACGGACATCCTGCTCATCGACGACATCCAGATGCTGGAGGGGCGCGAGCAGACGCAGGAGGAGTTCTTCCACACGTTCAACGCCCTGCACGAGAGCGGCAAGCAGATCGTGATCTCCAGCGACCGACCGCCGAGTGCCATCAAGACGTTGGAGGACCGCCTGCGCTCGCGGTTCGAGATGGGCCTCATCACCGACGTCCAGCCGCCCGATCTCGAGTTACGCATCGCGATCCTGCGCAAGCGCGTGAAGACAGACGGGTACCAGATCCGTGATCCCGAGGTTCTCTCGTTCATCGCGGCGCGCGTCTCGACCAACGTCCGTCAACTCGAGGGCGCCCTCATCCGGGTGGTCGCGCACTCCTCCATCTCCGGGAGCCCGGTCACCGTGGACCTGGCCCAGGAGGTGCTGACCGACCTCTTCCCGGCCGCCGACGGTGAGTTGCGGATGGACCTCATCCAGGAGGCCGTCGCGCGCCACTACGCGATCTCCATCGACGAGCTCATCGGCGAGAAGCGAACGAAGCGCATCGTCCTGCCCCGCCAGGTCGCGATGTACCTCTGCCGCGAACTCACCGACGCCTCACTGCCGGCAATCGGCCGGGTGTTCGGGGGACGAGATCACACGACCGTCCTGTACGCGGTCCAGAAGATCTCGGGCCTGCTCACCGACGGAGGCGATGTGTACGAGTCCGTTCAGGCCCTGACCCAGTCACTGGCGGGCTCGC
>JAUROO010000086.1 GCA_030829765.1 Miltoncostaeales bacterium
GGTCCGGGTGCAGCCCCGGCGTCCGCGCCCGTTCCGCTTCCGCGAGGCGGGCAAGCCGGGTGAGCACGACGTCCACGTCGTCGCGGCCCACGCGCATCCCGTGGATGGCCGCCGGGTCATAGCCCCCCCGCATCACCGCGGCCACGGTGGTGACCGTGCCGGCCACGCCGACCAGCGGCCCGGCCGAGCCGAACTCCCGCGTGGCCTCGCCCACCATGGCGCGGGCCTCATCGGCGATCGCCTGCACCTCGCGGGGGTCCGGGGGGTCTCCCGTGATGCCATCGCCCTGGCGATTCACCCCGAGGGCCAGGCTCACCGACGTCCGCGGCCCATCGGCCTCACCGGCGACCACCTCGGTGCTTCCCCCTCCGATGTCCATCATCCGGCACGGACCACCGGATGGCGGCAGCACGAGCCGGGCACCCGCGAACGACAGCGCAGCCTCGCGCCGGCCGTCGATCACGTCGAGGTCCGCCCCGAGCCTGCGGCGGGCGATGGCCTGGATCGACGCGCGGTTCGGGGCCTCGCGCACGGCCGCGGTGCCGACGGCGGCCACCGGGGGGCTCCCGACCGCCGCGATCCGCGCGGCGTAGTCGGCCAGGCAGGCATCCAGCCGCCGGAGCGCATCATCTGTGATCCGGCCGCCCGTGCCTGCCCCGCGGCGCAGGCCCGTGACGGTCACGATCCTCTCCCCCATGGCTCCGTCCGGATCCATGCGCTCCATGAGCAGCAGGCGCACCGAATTCGAGCCGACGTCGATGACGGCGGCGCGCATCCCTAGCGGCGGCGGTAGCGGACGAGTGCGCGGACGCCCGCGACCCAGCGCAGCGGGCCGCGGATCTGCGCGATTGCGAAGGCCGCATGACGGCTGATTGCCTGCAGTTCGGCCACCGCGACGCGCAGGCGCTCGACCTCCCGGGCAAGGTCCGACGCACCCTGCTCGGCGCGCGCGAGCCCCTGCTCGATCTCCGCGGCACTGCCCTCGATGCCCGCGAGCACCGGGGAGATGCGGCGGGTACTGGCGCCCACCCTGCGCTTCAGGAGGACGGCCCGCACGACGGCGTATGCGATGCCTGCGCCCGCGAGCACGGCAAGGGCGATCGCCGCGCCCGTGATGGTCCACCCCGTCCACTCCATGGGCTGGGACACTACCGCCATGGATATCCACTGGGTCGACGTCTTCGCCACCGGGCCCCTCTCGGGCAACCCCCTCGCCGTCGTCACCGGGGACCGCCTGCCGTCGACCGACCGCATGCAGGCCCTGGCGTCCGAGATCGGCCTGTCCGAGACCGTCTTCGCGGTGCGAGGGGACACCCCGTGCCTGCGCATCTTCACTCCTGTCGCCGAGATCCCCCTTGCCGGGCATCCGCTCGTGGGCGCCGCATGGGTGCTCGCCCGCATCGGATGGATCGGCGGGGAGGGGTTGCTCGCGACGGCGGGCGGCGACGTCCCGGTGCGGACGGACGCGGAAGGCGCGACGATGACGCACGCCGCACCCCGGGCCCGGGGGCAGGAGGATCCGGCAGTGATGGCCGCACTCCTCGGGGGACCGGTCACAGGCACCTGCCCCATCTGGGATGCCGGGCTGCCGCAGGTCATGGCGGAGGTCCCCTCCCTCGATGACCTGGCCCCCGACCACGCCGCCATCGCGGCGCGGGGTGCGTCCATGGACTGGGCCGGGGTGAGTGCGTTCGTGGTGCACGACGACGGCGATGGAACCGCCCGCGCCGAGGTCCGCCACTTCGCGGGCCCCATCGGGATCCGCGAGGACCCGGTCACCGGCAGCGCGGCGGGGGCCCTGGGGGCGGCCCTGCTCGCGCGCGGCGGACCGGCAGCGGACGGGCTCGCGCTCACCATCCGCCAGGGTCGTCACATGGGGCGCGACGGGCTCATCGGCGTCACCGTGGACGCGGGGGTGCATGGCCCCGCAGCGGTGCATGTGGGAGGGGCGGTCGTCCCGGTGATGACGGGGACGATCGGCCCGGTGGCGCTCCGGGGCTAGGGTGACGGGGATGCCCTCGCCGCCCCTCACCGACCGCCGGCTGGTGGTCGTGCTCGGCAAGGGCGGAGTGGGCAAGACCACCGTCGCCGCGGCGCTCGCCCTGGGCCTGGCGGACCGGGGGCACCGCACCCTCCTGATCGAGGTGGCGGCGGAGACCCGCACCGCGGCGGTGTTCGGCACCGCGCCGCCGGTGGATGCGCCGGTCGAGGCACGGCCCGGGCTCTTCGCGCTGTCGGTGGATGCCGAGCGGGCCATGCAGGAGTACCTCAGCATCCAGCTGAAGGTGAGGCCGCTCGTCGAGATGATGTCCCGCAGCCGCGCCTTCCACCAGGTGACCCAGGCGGCCCCGGGCCTCGCGGAGCTGGTCACACTGGGCAAGATCTGGGACCTCGCCACGGCCGTGAGGGATGGGCGCCCCGTGTGGGACCGGCTCGTGGTGGACGCCCCGGCCACCGGGCACGGGCTGGCACTGCTGCAGGCAGCGGCGAGCATGCGCGACCTCGCCGGGTCGGGCCCAATCAGCGACCAGGCCGATGCCATCGAGAGGGTGGTGCGGCACCCGGCCGCGACCGGAGTGGTGGTGGTGGCCATCCCCGAGGAGCTCGCGGTCACAGAGGCCACCGAGGCGGTGACCCTCATGCGCGGGCATGGCCTGCCCGTCGCGTGCGCCGTCGCCAACGCGGTGCGCACGTCCCCCTTCGGACCCGGTGACGCCGACGCCCTGCGGCAGGTGCGCGCTGACCCCGCGGCCGGGTCCGCCGAGCGTGCCGCGGCGGGGGCCGCACTCGCGACCGTGGACGGTGCCGCGCACGATGCGCGCGAGGTGCGCGCGCTCGGCGACGGCTGTGCGCTGCCGGTCGCGGTATTGCCCGTGGTGGCCGACCTCGCCCCCGGGTCCGGGGGCATCGAACAGCTCTCCGCCGCGCTCATGACCGACCCGGCACTGGGGGGCGCAGGTGCCGCCTGACGTCGATCTCATGGCGATGCTGCGCGGGCGCCGGGTGGTGGTGGTTGCCGGCGCCGGCGGGGTGGGAAAGACCACCGTGTCCGCGGCCCTCGCCCTGGGCCTGGCCGCGGCGGGCGCCCGCGTGGCGGTCGTGACCATCGACCCCGCCCGCAGGCTGGCCACGGCCCTCGGCATCCCCGGGCTGGGGGATGAGCCCCATCGCGTCGACCCGTCGGTCGTGGAGGCGGCGGGAATGCGCATGACGGGCACGCTCGATGCACTGCAGCTGGACCCCCGGGCCACGTTCGACCGCCTCATCGCGCGCGAAGCGCCCGACGACGCGGCGCGCGACCGCATCGTGCGCAACCGCATCTACCGGCACCTGTCCGGCGCGGCGGGCGCCCAGGAGTTCATGGCGGTGGAGCGACTGCACGAGCTCGTGGACTCGGGCGCCTACGACGTGGTCGTGCTGGACACCCCGCCCGCGCGCAACGCGCTCGACTTCCTCGACGCCCCCGAGCGGATGACGCGGTTCGTGGAGGGCCGGGGCCTGCGCCTGCTGCTGGGGCCGCGGGCAGGAGCCGGGCGCACCGGCTGGCGGGCGCTGCAGGCCGGCGGGCACATGGTGATGTCGGTGGTGGAGCGGCTGACGGGCGCGCAGTTGCTGACCGACATCTCGGAGTTCCTGCAGTCATTCGACGGCATGTACCAGGGCTTCAGCGACCGCGCGGCAGCAGTGCACGACCTGCTGGCGTCCGACTCCACGCGGTTCGTGGTGGTCACCGGCCCGCGCCCCGAGCCGGCCTCCGAGGCCGTGGCGCTCTGGCGGCGGCTGGCCGACGAGCGCTACCCCCTGGGGGCGGTGGTGGTGAACCGGGTGCACCGGGAACCCGGCGTCACGGGCACGCCGGACGGGCTGGCCGGGCTGCTGCGGCGCGCAGGGGCACCCGATCCGGAGGGGCTGGCATCGCGCGCAGCGGCGGCGCTGGAAGGTGCGCGGGCACGCGCCGCCGCGGATGCGCACGAGGTGGGCACGCTCTCACGTGCGCTCTCCGGGCCGCCGCTGGCCGTCGTGCCCTCACTGGCCGAGGACCCCGTGGAGGTCGCCGGGCTCGCACAGGTCACGCGCGCCCTTGGCGGCGGCGCGCGCGACCCCGGCGGCAGTGCCGGGGCCGCGCCGCCCCCCGATCAGGCGCGGAGGCAGACCACGTAGGCCGAGGCCTGCACTACCTGATTGCTCTCGTTGACCACGCCCACGTTCCAGCCCACGGGGGTGCGCCCATTGATGGGGGCCTGCCCGTCCTCAGTGGCCGGGCGCGAGA
>JAUROO010000087.1 GCA_030829765.1 Miltoncostaeales bacterium
GCTGGGGGCAACCGGCATCATCAGTGCCGGTGACGCGGCGGCCATCGATGCCGGCCTCACGCAGGTGGCGGACGAGCTCGCCGCAGGCACCTTCCGGTTCGTCCCCGGCGACGAGGACATCCACACCGCGGTCGAGCGGCGTCTCACCGAGATCACAGGTGATGCCGGGCGGCGGCTGCACACCGGTCGCAGCCGGAACGACCAGGTCATCACCGACACCCTTCTCTGGCTGAGGACGCGCGCGGAGGATCAGTCGGCCGGCCTGGCCGACCTGACCCGGGCGCTGATCGCGCGCGCCCGCGAGCACGTGGACACGCTCGTCCCGGGCTACACCCACCTGCAGCGGGCGCAGCCCGTTCGCCTGGCGCATCACCTGCTCGCGTACGCGTGGATGCTCGACCGTGATCACCGGCGCCTGGCGTTCGCGATCGAGTCGGCGTCCGAGAGCCCCCTGGGCAGCGGGGCGCTGGCCGGAAGCGGATTCGCCATCGATCGCGACATGACAGCCGCTGACCTCGGGTTCCGCGGCATCACCCACAACAGCATGGACGCCGTGGGGAGCCGGGACGCCCTGCTGGACTACCTGGCCTTCGCCGCGCAACTCGGCGTGCACCTGTCACGGCTGGGGGCGGAGTTCGTCTGGTGGTCATCGGAGGAGGCGGGGTTCGTCGTCCTGGACGATGCCTATGCGTCCGGGTCGTCGATGCTGCCGCAGAAGAAGAACCCCGATGCCGCCGAACTGGCCCGCGCCAAGGCCGCGCGCCTGTCCGCCAACCTGTCGGGCCTGCTGGGGGTGCTGTCGGGCCTGCCCCTCGCCTACAACAAGGACCTGCAGGACGACAAGCACTATGTGTTCGACGCCGCGGACACCCTCGACCTGCTCCTGCCGGCCATGACGGGCATGGTGCAGACGGCCACCTTCCGGGCCGAGGTCATGAACGCAGCGGCGGACGAAGGCTTTCTCGCCGCCACGGACCTGGCGGATCACCTCGTGCGTGAGGGCTGGCCGTTCCGGCGGGCACACGAGGCCGTGGGCGCGCTGGTGCGCGCATGCTCCGGGAGGGGAATCGGTCTCTCCGGGGCCACGCCCGACGACCTCGCGGCAGCGGGCCTCGGGGACGTCGCGATGCCCGACCTGGGAGCCCGCGCATCGGTCGAGGCCAAGGACGTGCCGGGCGGCACCGCCCGCGCGCGCGTGCTTGCCCAGGCGGATGCAATCGAGCAGCGGGTGGCGGGCTGGTGAGCCCGCGCGCCCGCGCCGTGGGGCGGGCGTTCTTCGACCGGCCACCGGAGGTGGTGGCCGACGAGATCATCGGGTGCGAGATCTCCTTCGGTGGCGCCGGGGGCGTGGTGGTGGAGGCGGAGGCCTACGGGCAGGACGACCCCGCATCGCACTCCCATCGTGGGCCGACGCCGCGGTGCCAGGCGATGTTCGGTGCGCCCGGGACGCTCTACGTGTACCTCATCCATGGCATCCACTGGTGCCTGAACCTGGTGGCCGAGGAGGAGGGGAGGGGAGCCGCCGTGCTGATCCGGGCGGTCGAGCCCACGCACGGCCTGGATGCAATGCGCGCGCGGCGTGGAGTGGAGGATGACCTCCTCTTGTGCGCCGGCCCGGGGAGGCTGACGCAGGCGCTTGGCATCACCGGCGCCCTCGACGGGCTCGGCCTCGCCGCCGCGGGGCTCCACGTCGGCCGCCGGCGGGGCGCTGTACGGGTGGCGCACGTGCCGCGCATCGGCATATCGCAGGCCACGGACCTCCCGTGGCGTATGGTGGCCCGCGGATCCCGCTTCGTGTCCCGACCCATCCCCAGGAGCAGCACCGCATGAGCACACACGACCTGCTTGCGCGCGCCGTGGACGTGCAGCCCCCGGGCGAGCTCGAGGAGCGCCTCGCGGCGGACCGCCCCCTGCGGGTGAAGCTGGGTGTGGATCCCACGGCGCCGGACATCCATCTGGGCCACGCCGTGGTGCTCGGGAAGCTCCGCGAGTTCCAGGACGCCGGCCACACCGCGGTTCTCGTCATCGGTGACTGGACCGCGCGCGTGGGGGATCCCTCGGGGCGGTCCTCGACCCGGCCGATGCTCTCGGCCGAGGAGATCGAGGCCAACGCCGAGACGTACCAGGCGCAGGCCTTCACGATCCTCGACCCCGATCGCACGGAGGTGCGGCGCAACGGCGAGTGGTTCGCCGACATGGGGCTGGAGCCGCTGTTCCGCCTTGCCGGTACGACCACCGTGAACCAGCTGCTGAGGCGGCGAGACTTCGCCGAGCGCATGGCCGGTGACCGACCGGTCTCCGTGCTCGAGTTGATCTATCCCCTCATGCAGGCGTACGACTCGGTCATGCTGGATGCCGACGTGGAGCTCGGGGGCACCGACCAGCTGTTCAACCTCATGCTTGGGCGCGAGGTGCAGCAGGCCTACGGGGGCAGGGCCCAGGTGGCGCTCACCATGCCCATCCTCCCGGGTACCGATGGCGTTCGGCGCATGAGCAAGTCGACCGGCAACTACATCGGAGTGGGGGAGCCCCCCGAGGAGCAGTTCGGCAAGGTCATGAGCATCCCGGATGCCCAGATGGCCGAGTTCTACGACCTGCTCTTCCCGCACGAGCCGCCACCGGCAGGGCACCCGAACGACGCCAAGCGACGGCTGGGGCGCCTGGTGGCCGACCGCTTCCATGCAGGGGGCGCAGGTGAGCGCGCAGAGGCCCATTTCGATCGCCTGTTCCGTGATCGCGGCGCCCCGGACGACGTCCGCGAGGTCACGGTTCCCGAGGGGTCCGTGCACATGCCTGCGTTGCTCGTGGACGAGCTGGGCGTGGGCTCGCGCAGCGAGGCACGCCGCATGCTGCAGCAGGGCGGCGTGAGCGTGGACGGCGAGCCATCGTCCGCCCTCGACGTGGAAGCCGCGACCCTCGACGGGCGTGTGGTTCGCGCGGGGAAGAAGCGCTTCGCCCGGATCCGCGTGGCAGGCTTACACCGTCGGTGAACCCGCTCCGTACGCACCCGCTCGTAGCGATGTTTTCGCACGACGTACCCCCTTGTGCGCGGCGGTCCCGATCGCCAATATCCCCGTCCGGTCCGAGCGGCGTTACATAGCCGTCGCTATTCGGGCCGGGGCCTTGTGTCCGGACGTCGGTTGTGTCATACTCCGTCGTCTGGCCCTAGGGCCGGAGGGCATTCGTGCCCAGGAACCTTCACAACGCGGGGCAGTTTCCTCAGCGGCGTACGTGACGGCCAGCCGGCCGGCGCCGCGATGGAATACCGCGCGTGGAGGAGAGCCCCGTCGGGGCCCGATCCTTGAAAACTGAACAGCGCGCATCATCTTCCCGCGTCTCATGACGCGTGGAGGAGATGGCCAAGGAAAGGAATACGGACCCGTCAACCGTCGGGATCGGCGTGATGCCGATGCCTGGCGCGAGACCAGGAGCCCGTCCATCCTCGTGATGGCGGGACTCTTCCAAGTTTCACGTCGACCATCTTCGGATGCCGGCGTGATCAGTACTTGTCATGGAGAGTTTGATCCTGGCTCAGGACGAACGCTGGCGGCGTGCTTAACACATGCAAGTCGAACGAGAAAGCCCTTCGGGGTAAGTACAGTGGCGAACGGGTGAGTAACACGTGGGCAACCTGCCCCAGAGAGCGGGACAACCCGGGGAAACCCGGGCTAATACCGCATGATGCGTCTCCGCATAAGCGGAGCCGCCAAAAGGTAGCTTCGGCCTCCGCTCTGGGATGGGCCCGCGCCGGATTAGCTAGTTGGTTGGGGTAACGGCCCACCAAGGCGACGATCCGTAGCTGGTCTGAGAGGACGATCAGCCAC
>JAUROO010000088.1 GCA_030829765.1 Miltoncostaeales bacterium
CAGCATCTATTCGGCATTCGACGGGGCGTCGATGCTCTGCGCAGGTGGCGACCCGACATCGGGGACAGCCAATGACACATGCCAAGGTGATTCGGGAGGGCCATTGGCGGCTGACCTGAACGGCCGACGGGTACTCCTGGGCGCGACAAGTTTTGGCTCGAGCCCCTGCGGATCGACGTCGCCTGCTGCTCCCGGCGTGTACGCCAAGGTGAGCGCCGCGCGCGACTGGATCTGCGACACCGTCACCTCACCCACCGCCATCAGCGCTGCGGTGGGCGCCGGCACCGCAACGGCGCGGTGGAGCCCGGACCCCACGTGCCCGTGGCAGGACGCCACCGTGCAGGTGACCGCCAGCCCGGGCGGTGCGACCGCCACCGCTCCGGTATCGGCGGGTGCGGCCACCGTGGGCGGCCTGGCCGCGGGCACCACGTACACGCTGTCGGCCCGCGTGGTGTCGGCCACCGGCGCGGCCCCTCCTGCCGCGACCGCCGTGGTATCGACGCCGGCAGCCCCCCCGGCGCCGGCACCCGCACCCGTGGTGCCCGCACCGTGCAGCAAGACCTTCTACCAGCAGGACAAGCGCACATGGCGCACTCAGGCCGCGCCCAATGGCACCAGAGCGGTGCGGGTGGTGTCGCGGATACGCGTCTACGAGGACGCCCCCGCCGAGTGCCGCACCAGCCTCACGTTCATCTTCCGCGACAAGCGGACAGGGGCGCGCCTCACGCAGCTTCCGGGCTCCACGCTGGGCTACCGCACGCTGTCCGGCAAGGACTTCTCGGCGCCGGTCATCTCGTGGCCCACGGATCGGGAGTTCAAGTTCGTCGGGGCCGACCCGACGGGTCTGAATCGCGACGATGCGCGGCTGGTGCTGGTGTCGTACCTGAAGCGGACCTCGTCCATGCCCGCGCAGTCGAACGTGGAGTTGCTGGTTGTGCGCCGCATCCCGGGCGATCCCACCCAGCCGGAGAGCGGAGTCAACCCCGAGTACGCGCAGAAGAACGCCTTCGGCATCGACGTCGGATGGGCGGTGGTGTCGTGAGGCGCACGCCGTTCATCGCCATGGCGGCGTGCACGATGGCGCTCGTGGGCACGGGCGTGGCCGCCGCCCAACCCACCACTGCACAGATGGCCGGCCAGCGCGTGATGTGGCCGGTGGATTCCACCTCGGTGAGCCCCTGGATGAAGGCGGCAATCCGGCGCGGTGAGGTGGGCAGCATCATCCTCTTCGCGCGCAATGCGCCCAACCGCGCGACCCTCAGGCGCCTTACGCGGCAACTGCAGGCCATTCCCCGTCCCGCCGACGTGGATGCGCCCCTGCTGATCGCCGTGGATCAGGAGGGCGGCCTGGTGAAGCGCCTGCCATGGGCGCCGCCCACCATGAGCGCGGCCCGCATGGGGGCGCGCCTCGGCCCCGCCGGGATCCGCGCCCAGGGGCGTTCCACGGGGCGTGCACTGCGCGCGGCCGGCGTGAACGCCGACCTCGCCCCGGTGTGCGACCTGTCCATGCCGGGCCGCGACCTTGCCCGTGACGGACGCGCCTTCGGGGCATCGCTCGTGGGCGTGGGCGCCGAGTGCACCGCATTCGCCAAGGGCCTTGCCGATTCGCGCGTGGCGGCGTCCGCCAAGCACTTCCCGGGCTTCGGCCGGGCCAAGGTGAATACCGACGACGCCGTGGTGCGCGTGACGGCCTCCCGTTCCACCCTCATGCGCGAGATGAAGCCCTTTCGTGCGGCAGTGGATGGGGGGGTGCCCATGGTGATGGTCTCGTCCATCGTCTTCCCGCAGTTGTCGGTGCGCCCGGCGCTGCTGTCGCCCATGGTGGTGGATGACCTGCTGCGTGACGACCTGGGATTCGAGGGCGTCACCATCACCGATGCCATCGATACACCGGCGCTCCGGCCCTGGGGCGGCACGCGCGCGGCCTCGGCATCGGCCGCCGTGGCAGGCATGGACCTGGTGATCGTGGCCACCACCGAGGCCGAGGGACGGCGCGCGGCATCGGGGGTGGCACGCGCCATGCGTACGGGGCGCGTGTCATCGGCCGAGGCCCGCGAATCGCTCGACCGCGTGCTGGCGATGCGGCGGGGGCTCGACTAGGCCCGCACGGGGATCGGTGGCCGGTCCAGCCAGGCCCGCAGCGTCAGGGCCACCGCCTGGCAGCTGAACGCACGGGCCCCCATCCCGGTGCCGTCGATGGGGTCGGTGTATTCGCGGAAGCCCTGGCCGTCCAGGCGCTCCTCGATGCGGGCGACGAGCACGGCGGCCTCCTCGTGCCGGCCCGCCCGCAGGAGCGCGGGAACGGCAAAGGGCGGCGTGAAGGGCCATGACGGGCCGCGCCAGTACTGGGGGATGATGCGCCCGTCGCCCCGGGCGAAGCGGGGGTGGTCAATGCTCACCGAGGGCACGGGGTGCGGTGGCCAGAAGCGCGTGGGGCAGGTGAGCCACTGCTCCACGATCCGCGTGCGCAGGTCGTCCGGCAGGTCGGGCAGGGCCGCCGGGGCGAGGCCCTGCCATGCGCTCACGGGCACGTGCCGGCCATCGGGCCCCGCAACGCGGAAGATGCTGGCGCGGTCGTCCCACAGGTGCTCCACGATGGCCCGGGTCACCTCGCGGGCGCGTGCGCGCGCGGAGGGGTCCCCCATGGCGGCGAGGCCCAGGTAGCCGAGCGCCAGCGCGGTATTCACGAGAGGGCACGCCGCCGTGAAGCCGCCCGCGGCCCGGATGCGGTGGAACGAGAAGCCATGGCGCCGCGCCGCGGCCACCAGCAGCGTGAAGCCCGGCGTGCCGTGCCGGCGCCATGGCAGGAGCGGGTCGAACACCGGGGATGCGTCGCAGCCGGTCTCGTCGGGCAGGATCGCCCAGGCAAGGCCTGTGCGGTCAATGCGCTCGCGTTCGATCCAGCCGTGGTACCTGGCAGCCACGTCGCGCCCCTGCCGGGTGAAGTCGGGATCGCCCAGGCATTCCGCAACCTCGGCCCATGCCCAGCCCAGGAAGGGCGGCTGGATCGTGGCGGTGGCCATGTCGGACCGGCGGCGGACGTTGTAGAAGAGCAGGCGCGAGGCGCGCACGGGCTGCTCCCAGAACACCGTGTGGCCGATCAGTCCGTCGGCGCGCTGCGCCGCGGCCAGCGACCGGAGTTCCGCGGCGGCGCGGGCGGGGTCGACCTCTTTCCATGCCAGCGCGTGCATGAGGGAGTCCCAGAACCACTGGTACGGGTACTTGGCGCCGTCGGGGCACGTATACCCGAAGCGCGTGCCATCCCGGCCCACGCCCTCGCGCCAGTTGGCCGCCAGCAGGGCCTGCGCGCCGGTGCGGACGCGTGCGGTGACGCCGTTCACGACCGACAGCATCGCAGGTAAGCGGCCGGCGGCGGACGGCGCGGGGAACCCCCCGATTTCCCGCGCAACCGAGGCCCCCCGACCTCGGAACGTCCGCCGCTCGCGACCGCCATGTGCCCGGATCGAAGATCCGAACACATAGTCGGTTTATACCTGTTCCCCCGGGGGACGCAACCTCGTTGCGCCGGGGGATCGATTTTCTTTACCGGACGTTCGTAATTGCGCCGATCATCTGCAGCATCAGTGCGGTGTCGGCGATGGGGACGCCCGTGAGATGCGCCTCGCGCGCGGCGAAGTCGGTCTGGATCGCCCGGACGGCTGCGCCCAGCCCGGGGGCATCGCCGCGAGCGATGGCCTCGATGCCGTCGGCGGCGCGGGCGAAGGCATCGCCACCCGCACGCATGCCCGGGGCGAGGGCGAGCGCCTCTTCGCGGTCGCCCAGGATCACCGCGCACAGGGCGCCCAGGTAGCACGACGCCGGGGTGTCGGCCACGCCTGCCAGATGATGGCGCGCCCGGCGCGCCTGCGGCGCTCCCTCGCCCGCCAGCACCCCGGCCTTCACGGCGCCGATCAGCCGGCCCCAGGAGCGCGGCTGGGCCAGCGGGTAGGACGCCATGTAGGTCTCGGCGGCGGCCGCCAGGTAGGGCCGGGCCCGGTCGGCCCGGCCCTCCAGCAGCAGGCGCTGCCCCTCGCGTTCCGCCGTGAGCGCAGCCAGCAGCAGCCGCACATCGGGGCCGTCGCCGAGGCCGGGGGTGTCCCGGAGCAGGGGGTCAGTGCCCACTGCGCTCGCGACGCGCCCGCTCGCGCACCAGGTCGATGCGCAGGGCCACGGTGAGGGCGTCCACCTTGGCGTCGCCGTCCAGGCGGTCGGCCACGTGCCAGGCCTCCTGCGACAGGTACTCCAGGCGCTCCACGGCGTCCGGCAGCCCGGCAGCCCGATCCGCCTCCTTCTCCAGGTAGGCGAGGATCTCGGCCTGCTCGGGCGGGAGCCACCTGGGCTTCGTGCTCGGCCACTCGTGGTTGCGCGCGATCAGCCACCACAGGATCGCGATGAGGGGCAGTTTGAGGATGACAACCACGAAC
>JAUROO010000008.1 GCA_030829765.1 Miltoncostaeales bacterium
AGGAGGCGCTCGAGGCGAAGCGGCAGCAGGTGGCGGAGCACCTCGCGCGCATCGGGGGCCTCGCGGACGTGGAGGTCCGCGCGGCCGATCCCGCCCTCGAGAGATACGGCTACCGGAACAAGATGGAGTACTCGGCGGCGCCCGGTCCCGACGGGGCACTGCATCTGGGATTCCACCGGCGCGGCCGGTGGGACGAGGTGGTGGACATCGATCCGTGCATGCTCGCGACCGGCGCGGGGAACGTCGCACGCGAGGCCGTGCGCGCCTGGGCCGTGGAGCACGGCATCGCGCCGTATGACCAGCGCGCGCAGGAGGGCTTCCTCCGCCATGTCGTCGTGCGCGAGGGGGTCCTGACCGGTCAGGTGCTGGTCACCGTGGTGACCGCGCCGGGGCCAACGGACGTCGTGGACGTTCTGGCGGAGCGCCTGCCCGGGTCAGTGCCCGGCCTGGTCGGCATCGTCCACGCGGTCAACGACCGGCCGTCGGAGGTGACCGGCGGGCTGCCCAGCCGGACGGTGTGGGGTCGTGACTGGATCGAGGAGTCGGTCGAGGTGGAGCCCGGCCGCCCCGTGACGCTGCGCCTCTCGGCCGGGTCGTTCTTCCAGACCAACTCGCGGATGACGGGCCATCTCTACCGTCGCGCGGCCGAGGCCGCAGGCCTCACCGGCGGTGAGGTGCTCTACGACCTGTTCGCCGGCGTGGGTAGCATCGGGGTGGCGCTCGGCGCGTTGTCGAAGCATGTCGTGGCGATCGAACTGCTGCCCGAGGCCGTCGAGGACGCACGCGGAAACGCGGAGCGGAACGGCATCGCGAACCACACCGCGCTGGCGGGCGACGTGCGCGTGGTGCTGCGCGAGAATCGCGGTCAGCTGCCCGCACCCGACGTGGCGATCGTGGACCCACCGCGCGCCGGGCTGTCCGGGGGCGCATGCCGGCGCATCCTGGAGCTCGCGCCGCGAACCCTCGTATACGTGTCGTGCCAGCCCGCAACCTTTGCCGACAACGCACGCAGGTTCGTCGACGGCGGATACCGGCTGGAGTGGGTGCAGCCGGTGGACATGTTCCCGCAGACGCCCCACATCGAGGCCGTCGCCAGGTTCACGCGCACCTAGGCGCCACGCCTTCCTCTACCAGGGGGGCTCGGCCGCGTACCACTCGCCGAGGGAGCGGAAGGCCGCCCAGAACCGGCGCTTGGCGTCCTGCTCGTCCAGCGAGTCATCGATATCCGGCGTGACAAGCGCCTCGATTGCCGGAGTCCACGCGGTGACCACCCCGTGCTCCACGGGAAGGGGCTCGGCCATCGGGACGTCCAGCGCGTCCACGGCGGCGATGGTCCGGTCCCCCATCACCACGAGGATGCGCGGGCGCACGATGCGGATCTCCTCGGCGAGCCACTCCATCTCATTGCCGATGGGTGACGAGGGATCGGCATGCGGGCACTTCAGGACCAGCGTCCCGTACAGGGATGAGGGGTCGACCTGCAGGCGCTCGGCGCTCCGGCGGATCGCCTCGCCCGAGCGCCCGTAGAACGACACGCCCTCCTGCCGCTCGGCGAGCGATGACTGCCACTTCACCAGCATGATGTCGGCGGTGGGCGAGCCGGATGCCTTCACCGGGAACGTGCCACCCGCCTGGCACCCCGGGCATGCGTCCATGCGCTCCTCGAGGAGGTGCATCTCGCGGATGGCCCGGTCGAGGTAGGCGTCCTCGATGCGGGGGACCGACGGGCCCTCGCGGGGACTGGGCTCGGGAGTGGCGGGAGACTCTGCGCTCATCAGCGCCTGTCGTTTCGTCCTCGTGCCATGGCCTTCCTGCCGCCGCGGCGCAGGGAGCGTTGCAACCTAGGCGTCGTGCTGCGACGCGCGGCGCGAGGAACGTGCGCCGCGAGCGCGACGGCCGCGTCGGCGCCGCACCGGCCGGGCGTCGCCCAGGGCCGTCATGAACTCCCGCGGACCGGCGAACGACTGCATGAGCATGCCGGCCGTGCCGACATCGGCAGGCGCGGTGGCGGCGCTGCCCCCGGTCACCACGAGGCCCGCGCGCTGCAGCAGCAGGGCGGCGTCGGTGGCCTGGGCGGCGGGCCGGGCCGGCGTGAGACCCTCGTGGCAGTCGACCAGTCCGGAGACATCGCGGAGCGCCTCCGCCGGTGGCGCGGTTGCCGAGTCGGGATGCGGAATCAGCGTGAGGCCTCCCTGCGCGCGCACCCGGCGGAGGGCCTCGTCGAGCGCGAGGCCATCGGGCACGGGCTCCGTGAGGAACAGCCCCACCACCACGCCCTCGCGCGTCTCGACCTCCTGCCCCACGATCACCTTGAGCGCGTCCGGTGCGAGGCGCAGGACCTCCAGCGCCGGCGCGATGCCGCCGGGTGCCGCCACCGCGATGATGCGCACCTCGCGGTCCGCCGCGGCCTGCACGATCTCCCGCGGTCCCAGGCCGGAGCCACCGCGCACGCGCAGGTCCGCGAAGACCGGCGCCTCCGTGCCATTGGCCGCTGCCTCGGCGGGCCGCGCCGCCACGCCCCGGTAGAGGGTCTCCAGATCCGCCGCGACATCATCCCATGTGCGCGCCCGCCCGCGGTGCTCGGCCGCTGCCGACAGCAGTGCCACGCGGGCGGGGTTGACGAGGCACGAGGTGATGGCATCCGCCCAGGCCTCGGACGTGAACGGCGGCAGTGCGATGCCGGCATCGCCCCCCAGGGCCTCCTCCACCTCGGGCCCTCGGGCCGCGAGGACGCACATCCCGGCGGCCAGGGCCTCGCGCAACACGGGGGTCGCGGCCTCCTCTGCGGTCGGGAAGAGTGCGATCCGCCCGAGGCGGAAGGCCTCGCCCCGCGCGGCGGCCCCCGCATCGGGGATCACCGACACACGCTCGCGCAGCGCCTTGGGAACCGCCGCGCGGGTGCGCTGGGGGGTGCCGGCGGGGCCGATGACGGTGATGGGGCCCGACAGCGCGGGATCGGTGGCGGCGAGTGCCCGCATCACGAACCGCAGGCCGGTCCGGTCGCGGTCGCGCACCACGACCACCACGCCCGGCGCCGTGGACGGTGGGCCGAACAGGTCCGGGTCGATCCCCTCGGGCACCACCTCATAGGCACCGGGGAGAATGCCCGCCAGCACGTGGCCCGCGGCGGCCGAAAGGGCGATGCGCAGGTCGGCCTGCGCGAGCGCGCGGTCCACCAGCGGCCGCACGAAGGCCACGCCCGCGAGCGGGGCAGTGCGGTGGAATGTCACGGCCCGCACGCCCGTGGCGTGCCGGAGCGCGGCGAGGGCCGGCGAGGGGGCCAGCGGCTCATGCAGATGGGCCACGTCGAAGCCGCCCATTCCGAGCGCGATCTCGAGCCCCGAGGCGGAGTCGATCGGCCCCCCCAGGCGCCGGCCGGGCCCCTTCGCCCCGGAGCGAATGGCGCGGGAGGTGGCGACCACGAGCGGGGGTGCGCCAGCGTCGGCGGCAACTGCATCCCGATCGCCGGCCTCCAGGGCCTCGATGCGCCGTCTGCCGGAATCCGCGGCAGGTCTCCCCGTGCCCGGGGCGAGGATGGTCACCGCGTGGCCGCGCCGGGCGAGTGCCTCGGCCTCGGCGGCAACGGCGTGCCCCACGTCGTCCCCCGGGGGGAACGCGTGGGGCGACACCATCGCGATCCTCAGCGGTGAGGTGCTCACCGCGTCCCGCGGCCTACTTCGGCAGGGCGGCGTCGCTCTCGCCGCGGATGAATTCCTCGGTCATCTCGCGCGCGACGTCGTCCGGGTGCTGGATGGGCGGGCTCTTCATGAAGTACGCCGACGGTCCCTCGAGGGTGCCCGAGATGCCGCGGTCCATGGCCAGCTTGCAGCAGCGCACCGCGTCGATCACGACCCCGGCGGAGTTCGGGGAGTCCCACACCTCGAGCTTCAGCTCGATGTTCAGCGGCACGTCGCCGAATGCCTGACCCTCCAGGCGGATGTGCGCCCACTTGCGGTCGGTGAGCCACGGCACGTAGTCGCTGGGGCCGATGTGGATGTCCCGCGGATCCATCTCGTAGTCGAGCATCGAGGTGACCGCGTTGGTCTTGCTGATCTTCTTCGACTCCAGGCGCTCGCGCTCGAGCATGTTGAGGAAGTCCGTGTTGCCGCCGAAGTTCAACTGCGTGGTGTGCTTCAGGCGCACGCCCCGCTCGCGCATGAGCCGCGTCAGCTGCCGGTGCACGATGGTGGCGCCCACCTGGCTCTTGATGTCGTCGCCCACGATGGGCGCGCCGGCCTCGCGGAAGCGCTGCTGCCAGTAGTGCTCGCGTCCGATGAACACCGGCACGCAGTTCACGAAGCCGCAGCCGGCGGCAAGGATGTGCTCCACGTACCACTTGGTCGCCTGCTCGGAGCCCACCGGCAGGTAGGACACCACCACGTCGGTCTTGGTGTCCTTGAGCAGGCCCGTGATGTCGGCGGTCTCGCCGGGCGCCTTCTCGATCACCTCCGAGAGGTACTTGCCCAGCCCGTCGTGGGTCATCCCCCGCTCGACCGTCACGCCGGTCGTGGGCACGTCCGAGAACTTCAGCGTGTTGTTGGGCTCGCTGAAGATTGCCGCGGAGAGGTCCGTGCCGACCTTGCGGGAGTCGATGTCGATCGCCGCCGTGAAGTTGATGTCCTTCACGTGGTAGTCGCCGAGGACCGAGTGCATGAGTCCCGGCACGAAGTCGTCCTTGCCGGCGTCCTTGTAGAACTGAACGCCCTGCACGAAGGACGAGGCACAGTTGCCCACGCCGATGATGGCGACGTTGACGGTCTTGCTCACGAGTTCGGGTCCCCCCGGTCGATTAGCTGGCTTCCGGGGGCCCGTCGGCATCCCGAAGAACGGAGTGTACGTAGAACAGGCGTTGCGCGAAGGTGACGAGGGTGCCCACGGCGAGGATCGTCATGACCACCTCGATCGTGATTCCCCAGCCGCCGAGGAATAGCGCGGCGCCCACGAGCACGAGGCGCTCGGTCCGGCTGAACAGGCCGCCCTTGTTGGAATCGACCCCAAGCCCCTCGGCGCGCGCCCGCGTGTAGGACACCAGGAACGACCCGGCGAGCGCCAGGAAGGTCATCGCGACGGCCCAGGTACGGGCCTCGGTGGCCATTGCGACGCCGATGCCACCCAGCACGAGGCCCTCGCCCAGGCGGTCCAGGTTGGAGTCGAGGAATGCGCCGAAGCGGGTGGCCTTGCCGCTCATCCGCGCCACGGAGCCATCGAACATGTCGCTGATGGACCCGACGACGAACACCGCCCCCGCAGCGATCCACCACTCGAAGCCGGCGAGCACCGCCGTCGCGACCGCGAGGACGAAGCCGAACACCGTGATGGCGTTGGGCGTGACGCCCGCGCGCACGAGCAGTCGCACGAGGGGATCGGCAAAGGACCTGGCGGCGTCTGAGAACTTCTTCCGGGCTTCCGGGGTGCCGTCGCCCGGTGCGTCGTCGGTCCGTGTGGGAATCGGGAACCTTCCTCGTGGTGGGGGCCGTAGGATAGTCAGTGATGCGCCTCTGCTCCTTCCGCGCGCCCGACGGTCCGCGCCCCGGTCTGGTGGACGGTGACCGCGTGGTGCCCCTCGCGGCGCCGTCCGCCCGGGAGATCATCGCGGGGGAGGCCCCCGCAGCTTCAGCCGGTGATGCCCTGCCCCTGACGGCGGTGGTGCTGGAGGCGCCGGTCATTCCCGGGAACGCCTTTGGAATCGGCCTCAACTACCGGGCCCATGCCGCGGAGACGGGCAAGGAGCCGCCGTCCGAGCCGGTGCTGTTCGCGAAGATGCGCGGGACCGTGAACCGCCCGTCCGGGCCGGTGATCCATCCCGAGTGGACGCGCCGCCTGGACTACGAGGGTGAACTCGGCGTGGTCATCGGCAGGCGTGCACACCGCATTTCCGCCGCCCATGCCCTGGACCATGTCTTCGGGTACCTGGTGGTGGATGACGTGAGCGCGCGCGACCGGCAGGCATCGGAGCCGCAGTGGATCCGCGCCAAGAGCGGGTGGGGCTTCATGCCGATGGGCCCCTGGATCACCTCGGCCGATGAGGCCGGCGACCCGCAGGACATGCGCATCCGCACCTGGGTGAACGGCGAACTGCGCCAGGACACCAGTACCGCGGACATGATCTTCCCCGTCGCGGAACTCGTCTCGTACGCGTCGCATGTATTCCCCCTCGAGCCGGGTGATCTCATCACCACCGGCACCCCGCAGGGGGTGGGCGTGGGTATGGACCCCATGCGGTTCCTCGCCCCGGGCGACATCGTGCGGATCGAGATCGACCGCCTCGGGGCGATCGAGCACGAGATCCTGCTGCCATGAGCACCGAGCGCGAGATGGCGGCCATGCGGCGGGTGATCGCAATGACGGGCCTGTCATTCCCGCGTGGCCTGCTGGGCGGGGAGGCCATGGAGCTCGCGGCGGTCATCGGGGCGGGCGCGAGCGGGCGCTCCGAGGTGGATGAGCTGATCCATCGCGTGGCCATGGCGCAGTGGCCCGTGCTGCAGGGGCCGATGGCGGCGGCCCTCGACCGGGCGGACCGGCCGGACGACCCCGGCGATGACCGCGCGCTGGCGGTCGCGGAGCAGTTCGCCGCCGACGCCGACCCGGGCAACCCCCTGGCGCTGGCGCTGGCCGAGCGTGCTGGCCTGGACCTCGCGGCGGCGCGCGCGCGGGCACTGGACCGGCTCGAGGCGCTCGCCGCCGTGCAGGGTGGCGACCCCGGCCGCCCCGAGGCCCTGGTGGCACTGGCGACGACCGCCGGACGGTCAGTGGTGGACCTGCTGGAGCTGGATCCGGAGGACTTCGCCCCCGAGATCGCCGACTACGCGGATGTCGCCACGTCGGCCGAGGCGGCCGCGCCGCGCCTGGCGCGGGCCACAGGCGATCCCGAGGTGCGCGAATGGGCACGCGAGGCCCTGCGCAGCCTGGATGTCCCCGCGCCGCCCGCCGCCCTCGCAGCGGTCCGGCGCATGGCCGATGGCCCGCCGCCCGAGGATCCCGCGGACGATGTGCTCTGGACCGCCGCCATCGTCGTGCTGGCCGAGGACGCCATCGACATGGCCACGGCGGACGAGGAGACGGCCGGGGACTAGCGGGCGGCGGCCACCAACCCGGCACGCGAGAGGATCTCGGGAACCGACGACTCCCACGCCACCGCCATCACGTGGATGCCGGCGACCCCCGGGATCTCGCGGAGGGCCTCGATCACCTCGACGCAGATGTCCATGCCCGTCTCGCCCTCGTCGCCGGCCTGCTCCATGCGGGCGATGAGGTGGTCGGGCACGGTGACGCCCCACACCTTGTCGCGCATGTGCTCGGCCATGCGCAGGTGCTTGAAGGGGCCCACGCCGATGAGCAGCTTCGGCATGGCCGGAAGGTCGGCCGCCTCGAGGCGGCTCATGAAGGCCGCCACGCGCTCGGGCTCGTAGACCAGCTGGGTCTGGAAGAAGTCGGCCCCGGCCTCCATCTTGGCCCGGATCTTCGAGATCTCCACGTCGGGGTCGTCCGCCGCGGGGTGCGCGGTGGCGCCGAT
>JAUROO010000089.1 GCA_030829765.1 Miltoncostaeales bacterium
GACCACATGGTCCAGCTGCGCGACCTGCAGGACCATGCGCTCGCGCATGAGCACCCCGGGCGCTTCCAGGCGTTCATCCCACTGCCGTTCCTGCCGGGCAACACCGAGTTCTCATATCTGCCGGGTCCCTCACGCGAGGAGAAGCTGCGCACCATCGCCCTCTCACGGCTGGTGCTCGACAACTTCCCGCACATCAAGGGCCACTGGGTGATGCTGGGCGAGGAGGTCACCTCCGAGGCCCTGTCCTACGGCCTGGACGACCTGTCGGGGACCCTTACCGAGGAGCGCATCGCGCACGCCACGACGGTCCAGACCCCGCTTGGCCTCACCCACGAGCGCATTCGCGAGCTGGTCACGGCCGGGGGGCGTGCGCCGGTGGAGCGGGACTCCCTCTACGCCCGGGTGGCGCGGGAGCCGGTCTCGGCCTAGGAGAGAGCCCGGCGCCGAAGTGCCATCGCCGCGCCCCAGGCGATCACCCCGCACCACGCCACGGTCCACAGCACCGCGGCCCACGACGATGCCGGCACCAGCACCACGTTGCCGTTGATCTCCAGTTGCGCCCCGGCTACCCCGGCCTCGGCGCGGTACTGCAGGTCGCTCAGCATCGGCGAGGTGACCGCGCGGGGGAACACCAGGTACAGGGTGGTGACCAGCCCCGACCAGGCGGTGCCGATGGCGTCGGCGTTGACCGCGGCCATCAGGTTGGCCAGCGAGAGGCACGAGACGTAGAGGAAGGCGGCCACGATCCCCGAGGCCACGGGGCCCAGGGCCACGCTGCAGAGCGCCGCGACCACCAGCACCAGCACCATGTTGAGCAGCATTGCCACCCCGTGGACGGCCAGGGGTCCGTCGCCGCCCTGTCCGATCACGAGAGAGCATGCCGCGGCGACGGCGATCCAGATGGCGAAGACGCCCACGAGCACCGCCAGGCGCCCGAGGATCCTGCCGAGCATCACCACGGGCCGCGGGGTGCCGGTTGCCACCTGCAGCCCCACCCAGCCGGCATCGGCATCGCGGTTGGCCGCGCTCGCGCCCAGCGTGGCCGCCACGGCGAGCCCCGCCACCAGGTAGACGCCTGCGGCCCATGCGCGCATCGTGTCGGCCCCGGCCGCGCCGCCACGCCCGGCGGCCACGACGGCGCCGGCGATGATGATCGCGGCCCCCACCAGCAGGAGCACCATGGGCCACCTGCGCCGGCTGATGCCGCGCGCCTCGGTGCGTCCGATCACCGCTACCGGGCTCACCCGGGCGCCCCGTCCACGAGGTGCATGCTGGCTCCGAGGAGGGCCGGAAGGCCGCCCGGATCCTTGGAGGCCGCGAGCACCGCTGCGCCGCGCGCCATGGCGCGGCGTATCGCCGTAGTCGTCTCGGGGAACTCCCAGGGGTCATCCAGCACAAGGAGGTCGGGCTCGCCGATGAGTGCGCACGCGAGCGATGTGCGGCGCACGTCCTCCACCTCCAGCGACTCCACCCGCATGTCCGGGTGCTCCACCCCGGCCTCCTCGATGGCCCGTGCGGCCTCGGCGCGTCCATGGCCGCCCAGTTCGGCGACCATGTCCACCACCTCACGGGCGCGCATGCCGAACCCGAACGGCCATGACTGCGGACCCCAGCCGATCCGCCGGAGCGTCGCGGGGTCACCGGGGGGCGCCCCCAGCACGGTGGTGTCGCCACCGGGCCCGGCCAGCCCCAGGACGGCCCGGAGCACGCTGGACTTCCCCGACCCCCGGTCGCCGGTGATGAGCAGCCCGGCGCCCGCTTGCAGGTCGATGTTCACGCCCCGCACGGCGAGCTCCCCGCCCCGCTGGTACCGCACCTCGATGGCGCGGGCGCGGATGACCGGGTCAGCCAATCTTCTCCAGGCGGATCGCCTCCTGGGGGCAGTCGTCCACGGCCTCGCGCACGGCGTCCGCGAGGGATGGGTCGAGCACCTCGTCCGTGGCGGACGACAGGTTGGTCTCATCATCCACGGTGAAGACCCCGGGCAGGCGCGCGATGCACACGCGGGTGCCCATGCACATGTCGTGGTCCACCGTGAGGCGGTACCGCTCGCCATCGATCGTGATCTCGGCCATCTCCTCAACCCTCCCTGATGATCTCGAGCACCTCATCGCGCCTGCGCTCCATGTCGGCCTCCGACACGAGCGACTCGAGGTTGAGGCGCAGGAGCGGTTCGGTGTTCGAGGGGCGCACGTTGAAGTGCCAGTCGTCGTAGGCGACGGACAGGCCGTCCACCTCGGCCTGACGGCCGTCCGCGTAGCGTGCCCGAAGCCGGTCGATCGCCGCCCCGGCATCGTCCACCGTAGAGTTGATCTCCCCCGAGATGTGGTACCGGTCGCGAAGCCCCTGCACCATCTGCGACAGCGTCTGATCGGAGGTGGCCAGGATCTCCAGCACCATGAGCGCGGGGATCAGTCCCGAGTCGGCGTACGAGAACTCGCGGAAGTAGTAGTGGCCGCTGACCTCGCCGGCGAACACGGCGTCCACCTCGCGCATCCGCCGCTTGATGAACGCATGGCCCACGCGGAACTCATCCGGGGTTCCCCCGGCCGCGATGATGGAGTCGCGCACGGCCCAGGAGGCGCGCAGGTCGTACACGACCGTCGCGCGGCCGACGCGCTCCAGGATGTGCCGCGCGAGCAGAGCGGTGAGGAAGTCGCCGGCAACGAAGCCGCCCTTCTCGTCGATGAAGAAGCAGCGGTCGGCATCGCCGTCCCAGGCGATGCCGACGTCGGCGCCGTTCTCCACCACCGCGCCCTCGATGAAGGCACGGTTCTCCTCCAGCAGGGGGTTGGGCTCGTGGTGCGGGAAGCGCCCGTCGGGCTCGAGGAAACACGGGACGGCGTCGATGTCGATGCGCTCCAGCACCGGCGGCAGGTACACACCCGCCATGCCGTTCGCGGCATCCAGCACCACGCGCAGGCCACGGATCGCCGGGGTGTCCACGAAGCCCATGCAGCGGTCCACGAACCGGTCGAGCAGGCCGTCGTCCACCGACTCGGCGCCCGGCATGGCAGCCGGGCCGGGCTCGCCGGCCAACGCGAGCCGGCCGATCTCCGCGATCCCCGTGTCACCCGATAGCGGCAGCGCCCCCGCGGTCACCATCTTCGCCCCGGTGTATGCGGGCGGGTTGTGGCTGGCCGTGATGGCCGCCCCGGCGTCGTAGCCGCCCTCGTCCACCGCGAAGTAGAGCATCTCGGTGGCGGCCAGCCCGAGCGCGGTCACATCGGCCCCGGCCGACCGCGCGCCGCGGATGAACGCGGCGCTGATTCCCGGTGATGACAGGCGCACGTCATGTCCCACGGCCACGCGGCGCGCGCCGGTGACGGCGATGAACGCCCGGCCCACGCGCTCTGCACCCTCCTCGTCGATCTGCTCGCCGTAGAGACCGCGGATGTCGTACGCCTTGAATACCGCCGGGTCCAGCGTCATGCGCCGAACCCCGGCTTCAGCGCGGCGTAGGTCTCCTCCAGGCTCTGCGGCATCACGCGCACGTCTCCCGTCGATGTCATGAAGTTGGTGTCGCCCGACCAGCGCGGAACCAGGTGCAGGTGAAGGTGGTCCGCGATTCCGGCTCCGGCTGCCGCGCCCTGGTTCATGCCAAGGTTGAACCCGTGGGGCGACATGGCCCCGGAGACCACCTCCTGCGCCATCCGCGCGAGCTCCATCATCTCAGCCCGCGCAGGGGCATCGAGGTCCGTGAGCCGGTCCACGTGCGCGAAGGGGACGACCATCAGGTGCCCGGACGCGTACGGGTAGGCGTTCAGCACGACGAAGCAATGATCGCCGCGGCCGAGGATGAGCGCCCGGGCATCGTCGCCCAGCGCCGGCAGCTCGCAGAACACGCAGCGGGGCCCCTCGAGCTCATGGTCATGCTCGGCGGACACGTAGGCCATTCTCCACGGCGCCCACATGATCTGCCTGCCGGGCGGACCCCCTACAGCCACGTGCGCTTGCGGAAGTACCAGAGCACGCCGCCCGCCAGGCCCACGATGATCACGAGGAGGGCGATGAACGACGCCACGCCGTGCCGCGCGAACGGGAGCCCATCGATGTTCATCCCGTAGAAGCCCGTGATCAGCGTGAGCGGCAGGATCACCGCGGAGATGATCGTGAGCAGCGCGAGCATGTCGTTGAGCCGGTGCGTGATGACCGACTCGTTGGTGGCCTCCAGCGCTTCGGCCACCTCCTTGTAGTTCTCCAGCGAGTCCCAGATGCGCTCGTTCTTGTCGACGATGTCGTCGAAGTAGATCTCGAGGTCCTCGGGTGCGTAGCGCTGCACCGCGCGCTCCAGCATGCGCAGGGTGGGGCGCTGCGGCTTGATCACCTTGCGGTAGTTGATGATCTCCTGCTTCACGTTCGAGATGTCGCGCACCAGCTCGCGGCTCTGGCCCTCGAAGATGGCGTCCTCGAGGGCGTCCAACTTGAAGCCGATCTTGTCGAGGATCGGGAAGCAGTAGTCGAACATCTGGTCGACGATCTCGTACAGCAGGAAGCCCGAGCCCTTCGACATGTAGTCGAACCGGGCGTCCGCACGCGTCTCGCACCGCGACCAGAGCGCGGAGATCGGCTTCAGCGGCTCCTTGGGGATGGTGATGAGCAGGCCGGGGCCGATGAACACGTTGAGTTCGGTGGCCTGCAGCCGCCCGGTGCGCTTGTCGAAGCGGGGGAAGTGCAGCACGAGGAACACGTAGCCGTCGTACTCGTCGATCTTCGACCGCTGGCGCCGCCTCGACAGCACGTCCTCGAGGTCGAGCGGGTGGAAGTCGTGATGCTCGGCCAGCCAGGCGGTCTCCGCCTCGGTCGGCTCCTCGATGTGCTGCCAGGTGAGGCCGTGGGCCTCGAGGCGCCGGACGTCGGGCCGGTCGCGCTCAGGGGCGACCAGCGCGGAGGTCCCGCGCTTGGACGGGCGACGGATGTTGGGAAGGCTCGCCATCGTCGAGTCCCCTCGTCGCGGAAATGAACGGCACGCCCGGCATCCGGAGGAGTGTATCGCGCGACCGGCTCCCGCCGGACTACTGTGCCATGCGTGTTGCGCGAGCCGAGGATCAAGTTCTGCGGGGTCACCCACCCCGCGGACGTGGACATGTGCGTCGGGGCCGGTGCCTGGGCGATCGGCGCCGTGATGACGCCGCACGGCCCGCGGGCCCTCGGCATGGATGGTGCGCGGGCCGTGATGCGCGAGGTGCCGCAGGGGACCGAGCGCGTCGGGGTGTTCGTGCAGCCGTCCGCCGGTGCGGTTGCGCAGGCGGTGGAGGCCTGTGACCTCACCCGCATTCAGCTGCACGGGGTGGATGACCCCCGCCCGCTCGCCGCCGCGGCGGGCGTGCCCGTCACCCTCGCCATCGCCCTCGAGGACGAGACATCGATCACCCGGGCTGATGCCACCGACTGCGACCTCGTGCTGTTCGACGCAGCGGTGCCCGGCGCGCACGGGGGAACGGGGGTGCGGGCTGATTGGAGCCTGCTCGAGCGCCGGCGCCCGGCGCGCCCCTTCGCGCTGGCCGGTGGCCTCACCGCCGATGTGGTCGGCGACGCCGTGCGCCGCCTGCGGCCATTCGTCCTCGACGTGTCCAGTGGGGTGGAGGGTGCCGTCCCGGGGCGCAAGGATCCCGAGCGCCTGCGCGCATTCGCGCAGGCAGTGCGTGCGGCGGCCATGGAGGAGGCGGCATGAGCGTCAACATGAGGTTCGGTCCCTACGGCGGCCGGTACGTGCCCGAGACGGTCATCGGTGCGCTGGATGAGTTGACCGATGCCTACGAGCGCTACCGCGACGACCCGGACTTCCGGAGCGAACTGGGGGTGCTGCTCGGGCACTACGTCGGCCGGCCCACGCCGCTGTACCGGGCGCGGCGCCTGGAGGAGGCCTGGGGGCTCGAGGATGGTCTGTGGTTCAAGCGCGAGGACCTCTGCCACACCGGCGCGCACAAGATCAACAACGCGCTCGGCCAGGTGCTGCTGGCGCGCCGCATGGGCAAGCAGCGGATCATCGCCGAGACCGGTGCGGGGCAGCACGGGGTGGCCACCGCAACGCCCTCCGCGCTGGTCGGCCTCGGGTGCCGCGCGTACATGGGCCGCACCGACATGCAGCGCCTGCGCCTGAACGTCATCCGCATGCGCATGCTGGGCGCGGAGGTGACGCCCGTGGATTCCGGGAGCGGCACGCTGAAGGACGCCACCAGCGAAGCCATCCGCGACTGGGTGACCAACGTCGACACCACGCACTACATCATCGGGTCGGCCGTGGGTCCCGCTCCGTACCCCGAGATCGTCGCCGAGTTCCAGTCGGTCATCGGGATCGAGGCGCGCGCGCAGATGCTCGAGGAGACGGGTGGACTGCCGGGGACGGTCGTGGCATGCGTCGGGGGCGGGTCCAACGCCATCGGCACCTTCCGCGGTTTCATCGACGATGCAGGCGTCGCGCTGGTGGGCGTCGAGGCCGGGGGAGAGGGGCCCGCCGGGCGCCATGGGGCCTCGCTGGCGCTCGGGCGACCGGGCGTGCTGCATGGGTCGTACTCGTACCTGCTGCAGGACGACGACGGACAGGTGGCCGAGGCGCACTCGGTATCCGCGGGGCTCGACTACCCGGGCGTTGGCCCGGAGCACTCGTACCTGCGCGATATCGGCAGGGTCCGCTACGTGGATGCCACTGACGAGGCCGCCCTGTCGGCCTTCCTGGAGTGCTCCCGCCGGGAGGGGCTGATCCCCGCCCTCGAGACATCGCACGCCCTGGCGTACGTGCGCGACCGCGCAGCGGAGCTGCGCGGCGGGGGACCGGTACTGGTGTGCCTGTCGGGGCGCGGTGACAAGGACGTGGACCAGGCCGGTGCGGCCCTGGGGATCGACGCCAGTGCCTGACACCGGCGCCGCGCGTCTCGAGCGCGCCTTCCGCGAGGCCGGGCGCCCGCTCTTCGTGCCGTACGTGATGGGCGGCTACCCGGACCTCGAGGCCAGCCGGCGCCACGTGCAGCTGCTGGCGCGCCACGCCGATATCATCGAACTCGGGATCCCGTTCTCCGACCCCCTCGCGGATGGGCCCACCATCCAGGCGGCGGGTCAGGCCGCGCTGGATGCCGGTATCCGGCCATCCGACGTGCTCGCCATCGCGGATGACCTGCGCGGTGGCCCGCCCGTGGTGGTGATGACCTACTTCAACACCGTGATCGCGCACGGCGCGGCGGAGTTCATGGCCGAGGCCGCGTCGCACGGCGTGGCGGGGCTCATCATCCCGGACCTGCCCGTGGACGAGGCCGCCGACGTCCGCGCCGCCGCCCGTGCGGCGGGCGTTGCGCTCATTGCGCTTGCGGCGCCCACCACCGACGACGCGCGCATGCAGCAGATCGGCGCCGAGGCCGAGGGCTTCGTCTACCTCGTTGCCGTGACCGGTGTGACCGGCGGCGAGATGAGCATGGATGACCGCCTGCGCGCGCTGGCGGAGCGCGCGCGCAGGCACATTCCCGTGCCGGTGGTGGTGGGCTTCGGCGTGCGCACCCCCGAGCAGGCGGCCCAGATCGGGCAGATCGCCGATGGCGTGGTGATCGCCAGCGAGATCATCCGGCGCATCGGTGACGCTCCGGACGCCGGTGCGGCCGACGCCGCGGTGGACGCCTTCGGGGCCGGGATCGCGGAGGCGCTGGCCCGTTAGAAGGGGCAGATGCGCATGAAGCGCAGGAGCGCGTCGATCTCCTCGTCCTCGACCGGCCGGTCCGGGGCGGGGTCGTCGATGCTCTCCAGGTACTGCATCCGCACGAGCCGACCGAAGTCGCTGCCCCCGGAGCGCATCTCGGCGAACGTCCCCCACCAGACGAAGTCGGCACGGCCGCCCCAGCGCTGCCCGAGCGCGGCGATTGCCCGCATGGGGTCGGCACCCTCGTCGGGCACGGCGCGCACGGCTGCGCGGGTCGTCTCGACCAGGTCGTCGAAGTCCGGCCAGCTGTCGGGGTCGAGGAGCAGCACGGGCACGACCTCCACCATGAAGTCCGCCGCCTCGTCATGGTCGGCGAACCACATGAAGGTGCCGGCCCCCTGATTCGGGGGCGGGACGGGATCGCGGGAGAAGAGGCCCACGGGGAACTCGCGTGGGTCGCGTGCGGTGGTGATGGCGAGCGCGCGCCCGCGGGACAGACCGGACCATTCGTGCATGGCCTGAGCGTACCCGCAACCGCGCGCCCGGGAGCGACCGGTGCGCCGGGACGTGGCGCTAGCATCGCGCCCCATGCCGACGGCCGACACACCGGACCCCTCGCGACGCAGGCGTTCCGCGGAGGAGCGCCGGCGCGGCCCCCGGGGCCGTCGCCGCAACGCACTGCTCATCCTCGCGCTCGGCGTCGCCGCCATCGCGGGGTTCGTCGTGTGGGCCGGGCGCGGAGACGACACGGGTGCTGCGCCCGGCGAGGTGGCGTCGGCCCCGGTGCTGCGTGTGGCGGCCCGGGCTCCCAAGCCGGTCCTGCCCGCGCCCAGGACGCCCGAGCTCGCGGTGACCGCGACCGGTGGCGACGGCCTGGAGATGCGGGTGGTCGCCACGCCGACGGGCACCGCCCCCGTGCCCGGTCCATGGCGCCCTGCGGCGAAGGCCCTGCCGATCCCGGCCGATGTGCGCCCGATGCTGGAGGCCGGGCCGATCCCGGGGTACGTGGAGGTGCGTGACGATTCGGGGGGCACTGCACGCTCGACCTCGATGCTGCTGCCCCCGACCCCCGGGGATGGCACTGCGGAGATCGTCCGCTCGGTCCGCACCACGCGCCCGTACGTGGCCCTGGTCTTCGACGACGGGCTGGACCAGGCCGCCGTCAGCCGCATCATCGACATCCTTCGCACGCAGAAGGCGGGGGGCACGTTCTGCTTCAACGGCGTGAACGTGAAGCTGTGGACCCCCGCGCTCGCGAGGAAGGTGCACGCGGCCGTCGCCGATGGCGTCATCACCATGTGTAGCCATGGGTGGGGCCACCGCACCAGCACCACCTCCAGCGAGTCGGAGGCCACGACCGACCTGACGAACAACGCCACCACCGATCGCACGATCGGCGTGTCGAGCGTTCCCTTCTACCGCCCGCCGTATGGAGCCATCAGTCCGGGCATCGAGAAGGCGGCGGGGAAGCTGGGTTACCGCTGGATCGTGATGTGGGATGTCGACCCGTCCGACTACGAGAAGCCGTCCGTGGCCACGTTGACCCGGCGCGTAGTGGATGATTCCCGCAAGGGCTCCATCGTCGTGCTGCACGCGATCCCCAGCACCGCGGACGCCCTGCCCGGCATGCTCTCGGGCCTCCGGAAGAAGAAGCTCCGGGCCGTTACGCTGACGACCATGTTCGGGGAGCTCTCATCTGCGGCGGGCAGTGGTTCCGCCTCCACTGCCACGGCGCCGGCCACGACCGGCGGGGATGCCCCGCCGGTGCCGGGTGCGGGGGACTGATGTCGTCGGACTGGGTGATGATCTCGGCGACGATGGTGATGTTCGTGTCGCTCTTCGGGGCGCTCGGCCTGGGGATCATCGCCTGGCGCCGCCAGTCCGCGATCCGTGGGCTCCAGGCGCGGGAGCAGCACGGCCTGGGGCAGTCATCCCCGGTGGCGTCCGATCGCGTGCAGGCCCTCGCCGCGCGCAGCGGTCCCTCGCAGGGGGATGTGCCCCAGGGGGCGGGCACGGGCAACGGGGTCGCCATCGGGGTGATCGCTGCCGTGCTGGTGGTGATCATCGCGGGAGGCGCGGCCGGCTGGTGGTTCCTCGTCCGCGACGGTGGTTCCTCATCCGCTGAGGTGACTGCTCAGTTGACCAAGCCCGCCAACGGCCCGCTGGGCGCCGACCCCGATGCCGTGGTGCCGGACGACCCGCCCGCCATCCAGGATCGCGCGGCGTACACCGTGGCCGTGCTGAATGCGAGTGGCGTCTCCGGCGCGGCGCGCACGACCGTGGCCCCGAAGGTGGAGACGGCCGGCTACCGCGTGGGCGAGGTGGGCGATGCCAATGCCCAGGACCTCGCGACGTCGGTGGTGATGTGGCGGCCCGGGTCGCAGGCCGTGGCCCAGAACGTTGCCAAGGACCTCGGCATCACCAGCGCGCCGCCGCTGGACGGCGTGGCCGCCGATGCGATCGGCGATGCCGAGGTGGTGGTCGTCGTGGGCAAGGACGCGGCGACCGGGCCGTGACCCCCGCGGAACGGCTTCGCGCCCTGGCCGATGCGGATGATCCGCTGGTGCTGCCGGGCGTGTACGACGGCCTGTCGGCCCGCCTGGCGCGTCAGGCGGGGTTCCCTGCCCTGGTGGTGTCGGGCTACTCGGTGTCGGCGGCCCGCCTCGGCCTGCCGGACTTCGGCTACCTGTCACAGACCGAGGTGGTGGATGCCGCCCGTGACCTGATCGCCGCGGTCCCCGGCACCCCCGTGGTCGTGGACGCCGACACCGGCTACGGCAATGCCCTATCGGCCGCCCGCACGGCGCGCCTGCTGCACGCCGCGGGCGCGGGCGGGATGATCCTTGAGGACCAGCAGTGGCCCAAGCGATGCGGGCACATGGACGGCAAGCGCATCACCGACCGCGCCGACTGGCTGGCGAAGATCCGCGCGGTGGCGGACCTGCGTGAGGAGGGCCTCGACCTGTTCCTCATCGCCCGCACCGACGCCCGCGGGGTGGAGGGGCTGGAGGAGGCCATCGCGCGCGGCCGCGAGGCGGCGGCGCTTGGCGCGGATGCCGTGTTCGTGGAAGCACCGGTGGATGAGGCCGAGATGCGGCGCGTGGCGGGCGACCTCGCGGATTCCCGGCCGGTGGCGAACATGGTGGAAGGCGGTCGTACGCCGCTCATGAGCACCCCGGAACTCGCGGCCATGGGCTACCGGGTGGTGCTGTGGGGCATCAGCGGCATCCTCGCTGCCGGCCACGCGCTCCGCGGCGCCTATGCGGCGCTCGCGGCGACGGGATCGGGGCCCGACCCGTCCGCGCTCATGACCTTCGGTGAGATCACGGACGCGGTCGGGCTGCCCGACCACCGTCGCCTGGAAGAGCGGTACTCCGGCTAGCCCAGGGCCTTCGCCTTGAGCTTCTCGAACTCGGCCTGGTCGATCGCGCCCGAGTCGAGCAGGGCCTTTGCCTGCGCGATCTGGTCCGCGGGTCCATCGCTCGAGCCCACCATCTTCTTCAGCTGCTCCACGTCGTGCTGCTGCTGCTTGATCGCCCGCTGCTGCATGCCGCCGCCACGCGCGATGAGGTAGATCAGCACTCCGAGGAACGGCAGGATGACCAGCACGACCAGCCAGCCGGCCTTCGCCCAGCCCGACAGGTCATGACTGCGGAAGAGGTCGATCAGGACGTTGATGAGGATGACGATGAACATCACCCACACGAACACCACGAAGGTCGTCCAGAGGACGTCCCAGAAACTCCAGTCCATCGGTTTCCTCCAGGGATGACATCGCACCCCGGTCGGGGCGCGATGTCCACCGTACCGCGGCCCCCGCTGCGGGACGGTGGGGTTTCTCCTACAGGCCGGGATAGGATTGCCGGGCACATTGCCCCAGATCGGAGATGACATGGCCGATGAGACCGTCCACGAGGTGCGGGTTCACCTCACACGTGAGCAGGCGCCCATCCGGCGGGCGCATCTGGAGATGACCGGCACCGACGTCACGTTCGGCGTCCCGGGATGGCAGGGCGAGCACTATGGGTTTCCGCCCGGCTCCGTGCCCGAACATCCCGGCACCCTTGACTACCTCGTGGCATCGGTCGCCGGCTGCCTCATCGGCACCTTCGGGGGCACGCTGAAGGCCCGGGGCATCACCGTGACGGGCGACGACCTGGTGGCCGACGCCATCGGCGAGGTGGTCGTGGACGACGACAACGTGCTGCGCCTTCGCCGCATCATCGTGCGCTACACGCTGCGGGCCGCTCCGGAGCATCGCGAGGCGGCCGAGCGGTGCAACGCCATCCATGCACACCACTGCCCGAATGCCCGTTCCGTGGCGGCCGCGATCGACATCGTCACCGAACTCGACTACGTGCCGGTGGGCGACGCGGCGGGGGCAGCGGTATAGGGGGAAATGCTGCCCTGAGCAGGGAGCTCCTCGGGTAGGACTCGAACCTACAACCCTCCGGTTAACAGCCGGATGCTCTACCATTGAGCTACCGAGGATCGGCGAGGCGGGAGTCTAGAGGACGACCGGCGCCTTGTGGTCCGTCGGCGGCGGGCCGAACCGGTGCACGTGCACGATCGGGCCTGCCTCGTCCACCCGGCCGGGGACCGGCACGTCGTCGCGTGCGTACCCCCAGCCCGCGCCCTTCATGCCGTCGACGAACGGGCGGGCGTCCGGGCGTCGCGGGTCGGCGATGATCACGTGCGTGCCCGGGCCGCACAAGCGGGGGATCAGGGCAGCCAGGGCCACGCCGTTCCGCTCCTCGTAGAGGATGTCCGCGCCGATCACGAAGTCGTACGGGGCAGCCGCGAGCACCCCGGCGGGCGGATCACCCCAGTCCATCACCTCGGCCTGCATGTGGATGCCCAGGTTCGCCGCGTTCCAGCGGCTGAAGGCGATCGCCGCCGGGTACCAGTCGGTTGCCAGCGCCGTCGCTCCGCGCATGGCGGCCACCATCGCGCCGGTGCCGATCCCCCCGCCCAGTTCGATCACCGAGCGCCCCGCCAGGTCCATCTGCGCGAGCAGGTCGCACAGCACGCGGCCGCTGGGCCAGATCTCCGCCCAGTAGGGCAGGCGCTCGTCGTCCGCGAACTCCGCCTCGTCGATGAGGTCCTCGGCCGACGGCGGCCGGCGGATGCGAAGTGTGGTCGTGCCTGCGGGGATCTCCTCCCACACGGCGCGTGGATCGTCGGGATGCACGGCCCGGCAGCGTAATCGGCCGCGGGGGCGCTATAGTCCCCGGCCGTCCGATCCCGAGGAGACTTCTTCCGCATGAGCGACGAGACCGAGCAGGAGACCACCGAGGCCCCGGAGGCCGAGGCCGCAGTGGCCACCGAGGACGCCCCGGTCGATGAGGCCGCCGCCGAGGTCGAGGCCGTTGTGGAAGAGGTTGTCGAGGAGGGAACGCCGGCCGAGGAGTACGAGGTCGAGGAGGCCGCCGCCGGTCCGCGTGCCCGCGAGGGCCTCGCCACCCTGTACCTGTGCGAGCGCGGTCACCGCACGCTGTCGATCTGGAGCGCAGCGCCCACCACGTGCCGCGCCCCGATCTCCAGCCGTGAGGAGTGCGGGCGCCCCGTGTACCACTCCACTGAACTCCCCGAGCAGGTGCAGAAGGCGCTCAACCCGCTGAAGGCGTCGAAGAAGAGCTCGAAGGGCTGACCCCCGCAGGGCGGGCGCCGGGCTTCCCAGGCACGCCGTGGGCGATTCGCACGCGGTTGCGTCCGGCGTCCTTCGCCGCGTACAGCGCCTGATCGGCGCGCGACAGAAGGGCGTTCGTCCCACTCGGCCACGCCCACCGAGCAGGTCTCGCCGCCCGGGGTGACCGCCGCGAGGCGCTCCAGCACGCGTGCCGCGCCCTCGGCATCGGCACCGGTAAGCAGCACCGCGAATTCCTCGCCACCCACGCGCGCGAGCACGTCGCGGGTGCGGAGCACCGCCGGCCATGCCGTGGCGCAGGCCGCGAGGTGGGCGTCGCCCGCTGCGTGGCCGTGGCTGTCGTTGAAGGACTTGAAGTCGTCGAGGTCGATGAGGCCGACCCAGAGAGGCGATGCGTGGCGCCGTGCGAAGTCCATCTCGAGCGGAACGATGGCATCCCATGCCCGGCGGTTCGGGAGATTGGTCAGGGAGTTGGAACGCGCCTCGGACCGCGCGCTGAGCGTGAAGTACGACATGAGGAGCACGGTCCCGGTGAGGCCCACGACCTCCGTCCATCCGGTGAGCCCGAAGGGCTTGTCGATGAGCGCGGCCGCCAGCTGCAGGGCGATGATGGACGCCACCACGATGCCCGCGACGAGGGTGACCTGCCATCTCGTTCCGTAGGCAGCCGTCCAGATAAGGGTAAGCAGCATGATGATGGCCACGTCGATGTCCGCCGGCAGTGCGACGACCTGCATGATGAAGACCAGGACGATCCACGCCAGCGGTACCGCGACCTGCGCGCCGTCCGGTAGGCGCTCCCACGGCACGAGGAGCATGGTTGCCGTGATGAGGGCGGCTGTCCCGAGCAGGAGCCCCACGTCCCAGGCGTCGAGCGTGCTGCTATTTCGCACGAGATAGACAATCCCCACCGCGATCCCGATCAGCGCGAAGGGCGCCATACGGCGCAGGCGGCCCGCACCCTGCATCGGGCCATGGACGGGGCGCTCCGTCCATGTGCCCCGAGCCCAGCCGGATGACCGTGGTGCCCCGTTCCTCATTGAGGGGTACTCCAGCATCCCGTCCTACGCGGCCCCCCGCTCGTTCGGGGGGTACGGCGGAGGAATCAGTCCCGTTATGGCGCGGCCGTCATCTCCTCGGCGCGCGCCACCATCCGTTCCATCTCGGCGAAGCCGGGGTCCCAGCACGCGGGGTCGGCGAGGTCCACTCCCAGCGGACGCAGCAGGTCGGCGGGCGCTGCCGACCCGCCTGCCGACAGGAACTCCAGGTAGCGGCCCACGAAGGCGTCGCCGTCCTCGCGGTAGCGCGCGTACAGCGCCAGGGTCACGAGGTGCGCGAACACGTACGCGTAGGTGTAGAAGCGGGTGGAGATGAAGTGGGGGATGTACGACCAGCCGAGGCGGTAGC
>JAUROO010000002.1 GCA_030829765.1 Miltoncostaeales bacterium
CACCGGCGCTCGCGGATGCCGAACAGGTGCTGCGGCGGCGGCACGTAGGGCCCGCGGTTCTGCCCCGCCTGCCAGTCGTCGTAGGTGAAGACCACGTAGTCCTGTACCGGCTTGGGGGACGCGCCGAAGACGATGCGCGAGTAGTCCACGCCCTCCCACGCGGCACGTGCGCTGGACGGTGCCCCTAGCATGGTGGCCATGGTGGGCAGGAAGTCCACGTGCGACACCAGCGAGTGGTTGGTGCGCCCGCGCTTCCACAGCAGGGGATTTGAGAAGACCAGCGGGATATTGGTGGCCTCGTCGTACATCATGAAGTTCTTCTGCCGCTGGCCGCCGTGCGCCAGCCCCATCTCGCCATGGTCGGACGTGCGAATGACCAGGCTGTCCTGCCAGAGGTTGCTCGCGCCGCCCTGGGTACTCACCGACTTCAGCGCGGCGAGCGTGTCCACCAGGTACTGGTCCGACGCCTTCATGAGATTGGCGTAGAAGTTCAGGTAGTTCTCGCGCTGGCGGTCATTGCGAAGGATGCCCAGGCCGTTGGACAGCGCGCGGAACACCCGCTGCGCCGTCGGCTTGCTGGAGAGGTCCTCGTCCACTGTCTCCGGCAATTCCACATCGCCCCGGAACCACGTGCGGCTGTACCCCGCCTGCGAGTACTTGCTGGGGTACGCCAGCACGTCGTGCGGATTGACCAGCGAGATCACCAGGAGGAACGGCTGCATGTTGGCGGCAACCTGGGTGATGAACTGCAGCACGCCCTCGGATGAGTCCTGGTAATCGCCCACGGAGGTCATGAAGCGGCCGTCGTTGTTGGCGATCCCGCCGCCCATCTCCACGATGTCCTGGTTGGCCCCCGCATCCTGAGGGTTCCACCGGCTCCATCCGTACTTCGCCATGTCCGCGGGCGTCCACACGAAGTCGGCGGCGGCGGGCTTGCTGCAGTGCCACTTGCCCTTGTAGACCACGTTGTAGCCCGCGGCCGTGGCCACGGTGGCCAGGTTGGGCAGCACGTCGGGGGTGGGCAGCTCCACCTGCGGGTACTGCGGCGAGGGCATGTCGGTCTCGAGCGTGTACTTCACCCCGTGCTGCGCGGGCAGGTAGCCGCTGAAGAACGTGCTGCGGGCAGGTGAGCACATGCACGCGTTGGTGAACGCGTTGTCGAACGTGAGGCCGTTCTTCTGCAGCGCACTCAGGCCGGGCAGGTTCTGCTTGGCCCACCCCGGGGGGAAGTGCTGGATGTGCCGCTCCTGATCCGTGATGAACAGGACCACGTTCATCCCCTGCAGCGACGTGGGGGCCGCCGCGCTGGCAGCGCTGGTGGCCACGCGCCCCGCCGTGGTGGCCGCCGCGACCCCGCCGGCGGCGAGCGCCGCCCTGGTCAGGAAGTTCCGGCGTGTTGACAACTCATTCCCCCATCGGCGTGTACCGGGCTATCTCATCAGGTTTGCGCCGCCCGGAGGTGGGGTAAACCCCACTTCCGGGCACATGACGCACGGTCGGCCCTGGATGCCGGGAGGGGCCGCTAGCCGATCAGGCCCTTGTGCATCGCCGACCGGGCGGCTTCTGTTCGGTTGCGAGCGCCCATCTTGCGGAACACATTCGCCAGGTGGAACTTCACCGTCTGCTCGGTAATGAACAGCCGCTCGCCGATCTCCTTGTTCGAGTAGCCGTCGGCGACCAGCGACAGCACCTCCAGCTCGCGCGGGCTGAGCGGGTCGCGCATGCCGCCATCGCCGTCGGTGACCGCCGGGGCAACGTGCGCGCCGGACATCACATGGCGGATGACCGACGGCAGGTCGCGCGGCTCGGTGCGCTTGTCCAGGTAGCCGTGCACGCCCATCTCCTGCAGGTGATGCACGCGCTGCCCGTCCCACACGCGCGAGAGCACGATGACGGTGGTACCCGGGAAGCGCTCAAGCACCTGCGACACGGCCGAGAGGCCATCGCCCGCCCGCATCCACGGCTCGATCAGCACCACATCGGCGGGCGTGTGCTCGAGGGCGTCCAGCAGCTCATGGCCGGTGCCGGCATTCACCACCACCTCCATGCCCTCGTCGTCCCTCAGGGCGGTCTCCAGACCCAACCGAAAGGTGGGGTATTCGTCCGCGATGGCCACCTTCACGGAATCCATCGGCATCCTCGCTTGACGGGAGTTGTGGGGTTTGCGCAGATCGTAGCCCCGCTGCGCTACACCTTCGGTGAGTCATGCCCCACCGGAACGTCGCGTCATCAGCCCCATGCATGGAGTTGGCGCGTGCCCGGCATCCTCATCGCGTTGCTGTGGGCGGCGCTCTCCGGGTGGGCATCACCGCCGGCATCGGCGGGTTCCTCATGCAGCAGGCGGCGTTCCAGTCGCGCTCCATCGCGCTGTCGCTGCCGCCCACCGTGGTGTTTCCGCCGCCCACCGCTGCCGCAACCCCACGCACCCCGTGGGGATACCCCCATTCAGCGCGGCCCGGACCTGTGGTTGCCTGCACGGGGGTATTCCGACCGGAGGTATGGCAATGGGCAGGCATGGGGCAGCACGCACGACGATCTCCCTTGCGCTGGGGGCGGCCGCCGTGGGCATCGCGGGACTTGCGGGGCCGGCCACGGCCCAGCAACCCACGCTGTACCCGCTGCTGCAGAAGGACGTCATCATCAGCGCCGACATCTGGAGCCCCCGGCCGCAGATGCTGGCCGCAGGCCTCGGATTCGTGAACATCATCGGCGTGCCCGGTGCCGACTCCGACGATGCCGCGGCGGCGCAGAGCGCGGTGCAGGCCGTGGGCGGTGCCTGGAACACCGGCCTCACCTGCGCATCGGGCGCCCCGCCGCCCCGGCGGGCACTCACCGCCGCGGCCAGCCCGGAGCAGATCTACACGGTCAATGCCGTGAGCCCGCGGTACGCCGCAGGCCTTCCGGTGGAGTTCTCATGGCCGGTGCTCCCCAGCACCGTTGATGCCTCGGACTTCCGCGTGACGCTGAACGACGGCACCGTGGTGACGCCCGAGAGCGCGTCGGTCAACCCCAACTTCGAGTACAACGAGCGCTCCACCGTGGTGCTGTTCGGCCACTTCGGCAACGCCCTGCCCAGCACCGACCCGGCCGCGCGCTACGTAACGAAGGTGGAGGTGGTGGACGACGCCACGACCATGCGCCTGGTGGGGCCGCGCAGCCGCCTGGTGAGCGCCGTGGGGATGAGCGCCACCAAGGCCACCTCGCCGTACGACGACCAGCCTGCCAATCCCACGAAGTGGACGGGACCACGGCTCACGGGCGGCACCATCACGCGAATGTCCACGCGCGGCGAGGGCGCGCCCCCGGGCCTCAGGTCCACGCTGCCCAATGACGGCCGGGCCCTGTACGGCGCGCGGGCGCGCTTCCGCGTACGGGTGCTCACCACCGGGGGCTTCTCCCCCGACGGCATCACGGCCCTCACCCCCAATGCCTACCGCCGCCACTTCCAGGTGATCGCCGTCACGCGCTCGGGCCGCCGCATCCCGCTGGTCACGCCCGGGCGCACCTACCGCATCGACGGCCACCCGCTGCGCGTGGTGGGCCTGGCCGACCTGGGGCGGAAGCAGCGCACGTACGACCGCTGCTACCAGGAGGACCACGACAACCAGATCGACATCATCCTTGACGGCAGCGTGAAGGCCGCCCGCCGCGTGCGCTGGGTGCGCGTGCCGGCCACGGGGAATGGCTACCAGCCCTTCTACAACCCGGGTGGCCCGGGCATCGCGCCCATGCCCGGAGTGCGCTACTCGGCCCCCGGGCCGCGCCACGCCCAGCGCATCGCCAACGGCATCGACCGGGTACTCACCACCACGTACCGCCCTCGGCGCGCGTCGTGACTCAGCCGGGCTTTCGCGCGACGGCGTAGAGCTTCATGAAGTCGTAGGTCCACCCGCGCGGGCCGGACCGCTTCTTCATCTCCTGCTCCACGCGCGAGAGCCACCCGGCCACCTCGGGGTCGGCCGGGTCGCCGATGATGTGCCCGGCCACCACGCGCATGCGCTCCATGTAGGCCTCCACCGTGGTGTGACGCACGCGGCGTTCCATCCAGATGTCCAGGGGCTCAAGGCCCGCCGCCACCAGGTATCCCTCGATCTCCCCGATGTCGCGCAGGTTGCCGTCGAAGGCGCCGAGCCACTGGTAGTTGATGGGCTCCACGTCGGCGATCACGTCGCGGTAGGCCTGCTCTCCGCCCTTGCCGGAGCACAGGATGGCGATCACGCCCCCGGGCTTCATGGCCCGCGCCATGGCCGCCGCCGCATCCCACCGGTGCTGGAACCAGTGGTAGGCCATCGAGCAGATGACCAGGTCGAACGCATCCTGTGGCACCGGCATGTCCTCCACGCCGGCCTGCACCAGCGACACGTCCACGCCCTGGATGCCGCCCAGCTTCGCCTGGAACTGCTGCAGCATGCCCTCGGAGGGGTCCACGCCGGTCACCCGGGCCGGGTGGAACCGGTCGATCACCGCCTGCGTGGCCCACCCGCTGCCGCACCCCACGTCCAGCACGTCGTCGTACCCGCCCGGGGGAATCGACAGCACCAGCCGCTGCGCCCCCTCCAGGTTGAAGCGCACCGCGCCGTCGTAGTCGGAGGCGGTCTCGCTGAAGCCGCCCGCGATGGTGTCCCTGCGTTCCGTTGACATGACGGGATTGTCCCGAACATGCCCGCCCGCGGCCCGGGCGTCACACATCGCCCCGGCCGATGGTGGACCGCGGAACCGGCGATAGCCTTCGCCGATGGGACCGCGCGCCTCCCTCGTCCGCGCCCTCGGCACGCGCGACGCCGTGGTGATCGGCCTCGGGTCGATGGTGGGCGCCGGCGTGTTCACCGCCATCGGGCCCGCGGCGGCGGCGGCCGGCGACTGGCTGCTGGCGGCGCTGGCGCTGGCAGGTGG
>JAUROO010000090.1 GCA_030829765.1 Miltoncostaeales bacterium
CGGCCGGCGGCGATGATGCGCCCGGCCTCGGCATTTGCGCGTACCCATCCACGGTGGGCCTCGAGGTGCACCTCCACCTCGTCCACGGGCTTCAGGTAGCGGCCGAGCAGCAGGAACATGCGGCCTACCTCGCGCAGGCGCCCAGCGCCGCGATGAGCCGGTCGGCGTCGGGGGTCTCGAGCGGCGGGACCTGGTCCACGTCCACGATGACGCCCTCGGCGTCGATCACGTAGGTGCAGCGCCCGGCGAGCCCCGCCTGGTCGAGGTAGGCGTCGTAGGCCTGCGAGACCGCGCCCTTGGGGTGGAAGTCGGCGAGGAAGTGCACCTCGTTGGCCTTCATCTGCTCCTTGAAGGCGGCGAGCGTCCACTTGTTGTCCACGCTGATGCCGATCACCACGGCACCGGCGTACGGGCTGCCGTCGTCCGCGATGCCCGTGAACCAGTCGGTGCACACCGGCGAGAACGCCGCGGGGTAGAAGTTGAGGTACACGGGGGTGCCACGGAACTGCGAGAGGGTGACCTCATCGCCGTTGCTGTCCACCAGGGTGAAGTCCGGAGCCTCGCTGCCGACCTCGAGAGCCATGTCGTGTCTCCTGCTGATTCGCGTGCGGATGGGGAACTGCCGCCACAGTACCGGCCCCGCGGCGGACACAGGCAGGGAAGTGCCGATGTGGCGTGGAACCGGAACGGCGGAACCCCCCGATAACGAATGGACCCCCATGTCGTCAATGAGCCAGCAGAAGGACGCCGGCATCACCATGGCGCTCACCTACGCCGTCGGTGCTCTGGGTATCGGCATCGGCTTTTCCACCGCGTTCTCGTCCTCGCCGGACCTGCGCTGGGCATGTCTGTTCGCCGTGGGCCTCGCCGGCCTGCTGTCCTTCGTGCGCCACGCGCTGATGCACCGCGGTGATGCGGCGCGCATGGGCTGGGACAGCGGCACCACCAACCCCTTCCAGATCGAGGTGGGGCTCGCGAATCTCGCCTGGGGACTGCTGGCGGTGATCGCCGTGGCCCTGTCGTGGGGGCTGGGCGTGTACGCCGCGTGCTTCCTGGTGTTCGGCTTCTACATGGCGGGCGTCACGGCGTTCAAGGCGATCCGCTCATCCGCGGGGCACCCGGAGGAGTGGCGCACCGTGCTGCCCGCGGGGGCCTTCGCCGCCATGCTCATCGTGATCGGCGCGGCGGGGATGTCAGCCCTGCCGTAGGCCCTGCGGGTTCCGCGAACATCCTGCCGGGTGCGTGCTCGGGCCTGCGGTGCTGCACGAGCAGGTCCTCATCCGTGCGACCCATGCGCCACAGGCTGCCCGTGTGCCGCATTCCGGCGGAACCCGGCGGTAGGGTAGGCCCCGTGGCAGATCCAGAGCGCACACGCCGTCGCCGGCCGTCGGGTCCTCCCGTGGGGGGCTGGGGATTTGGCGCCGCGGGCATCCCGGGCGGGGCGTGGGCCGGGCTGTCGGCCATCCTCATGGTGGTGGCCATCGTCCTCCTCGCCACCGACTACACCGGCTACGGGGCGCTGTTGGTGGTGCTGGCGTTCGCCGCCGCGGTCAACCTGGTGCCGTGATCACCGATCCCGTCGCCCTGGCGGACGCGCTGCGCGCCGCCCGTCCGGCCGTGGAGCCCGCCGACCTCGCGCCCGACGAACTCGATGACCTGGTGCGCGCGGCCGGTGGCGACCCGGCGGATGCCGCGCTGGTGGGCCGCGCGGTGGTCGAGTGGGAGCGCATGCTGCCCTAGCGGGCCCCGTCCACCGCCAGGTCGAGCCGAGCGGTCAGGGCCTGCGCCAGGGCGTCCTCCACCAGGGCCCGGTCCGCGTCGCCGCCCTCGGCCGCAATCGAGGTGGCCGCCACGTCCGGCGCCCCGCACGCGCTCATCCGCGCGAACCATGCCGGATCGGGATCGGCGTTCAGCCCCACGCCGTGAATGCTCACGCCCTCGCGCACGCGGATGCCGACGCTGCCCACCTTGCGGCCCGCCACGTAGGTGCCCATCGCGTCGTGATCACTCACGGCGCCCGGCACGCCGCAGGCGTGGCAGGCATCGGTCATGGAATCGACGAGGGCCTGCACGAAGCGCCGCACGCCGGGGCCACGGCGGAGGTCCATGAGGACGTAGCCCGTCACCTGGCCCGGTCCGTGCCAGGTCATCTGGCCGCCGCGGTCGGTGGCCACGCACGAGGCGCCGAGCGCGGCCAGCGCCTCGTCGTCGATCCACAGGTCGTCGCGTGTGCCGTGGCGCCCGTAGGTGTACACCGGATCGTGCTGGAGCAGCCAGAGCACGGTGGGCGACGTGCCGTCGCCGACGCGCTCGGCGATCACCTGCTGCTCCCGCCAGGCCTCGTGGTAGCCGATGCGCCCGGTGCGGCGCACCCGGGCGGGCCGGGTCATACCAGCAGCGCGGCGGGGTGCTCCAGCAATTCCGCCACGCGGCCGAGGAATGTGGCCGCCTCCGCGCCGTACGCGATGCGGTGATCCACCGACAGCGACAGCGTCATCACATCGCGCACCACCACGTGGCCGTCCACCACGACCGGACGCGCCACCGCGCGCCCCACCGCGAGGATCGCGGCCTCGCCGGGGTTGATGACGGCGTGAAACCGGTCGATGCCGAACATGCCCAGATTGCTCACCGAGATGACCGACCCCTCCAATTCGTCGGGCCGGAGCTCCCCGGCCCGGCCGCGCCCGGCCAGATCGCGCACCTCGGCGGCGATCGCGGGCACGCCCTTGGCGTCGGCGTCCCGGATCACCGGCACGATCAGTCCTCCCGGTACCGACACCGCCACGCCCACGTCCACCGACGGCGGCACCACCAGGTCGCCGTCGTCGAGTTGGGATGCCATATCCGGGCGCTCGCGCACGGCCATCGCCACCGCGCGGATGACGAAGTCGTTGACGCTCGGCCGGTTGGCCTCGGGCAGCGCCACGCGCAGGTCGGCACGGGCCGCGGCCAGCGCGGTGGTGTCGACGTCGCGCTCCAGCACGAACTCGGGGATGGCCGTCGCCTGCTCCATCCGCCGTGCGATTGTCTGCTGCAGGCGGGTGAGAGGCGTGCGCCGACCGGCGGGCCACGATCCGGTGGCCCGGGGCGCGGGCGGCGGCGGCGGCGCGGGGGGCTCCACGGGCGCGGCAGCCGCGGGCTCCGGTGGTGCGGCCGCGGCGGATCCCCCGAGCACCGCCTCCACGTCGGCCTTCACGATGCGTCCGCCGGGCCCGGTGCCGCGGATGGTCGCGAGGTCGAGGCCTGCCCGCGCGGCGATGCCCCGGGCGAGCGGCGACGCTGCGGGACGCCCGGTGGCGTCACCGATCCCCGCCGGGGTGAATGCGCCGGCGATCGACCCCGCCGTGCCGTCATCGGCGGTGGGGATACCCGTGGCGAGGGACTGCTCATCCGGTGCCTGCGCCGCCGGTGCCGGCACGTCATCGCGCACGGCCTCTAGCTCCTGGGTGGGCGCGTCGGGCACCGGGATCGCCCCGGTGCCTGCGGTGGCGGCAGCGCCGTCCCCTCCGATCTCGGCGATGGGCTGTCCCACGTCGAGGGTGTCGCCCTCCGCGGCGACGATGTGCAGCACCCCGCCCTCGGGCGCCTCGACGGTCATCGTTGCCTTGTCGGTCTCGATCTCCACGAGGGGGTCGCCCTTCGCCACCACGTCGCCGTCTGCGTGCAGCCACCGCAGGACGGTGCCCTCCTCCATGGTGTCCGACAGCTTGGGCATCGCCATGGTGCTCAAGCGCCGGCCTCCCGTCCGAGCGCGGCGTGGACGGCGGCCACGACGTCGGATGCCTGCGGGATCGCCGCCTGCTCCAGGTTGCGCGCGTACGGCATGGGGACATCGGCGGAGTTCACCCGGGCGATCGGTGCGTCGAGCCAGTCGAAGCAGGCCTCGTACAGGTGGGTGGCCACGCCCGCGGCGATTCCGCACTCCGGCCACCCCTCATCCACCACCACGGCGCGCGAGGTGCGCCGCACGCTCTCCGCCAGGGTGTCGAGGTCGAGCGGCCGGAACGTGCGGGGGTCGATCACCTCCACGTCGATCCCCTGGGCCGCGAGGTCCTCCGCCGCGGCCAGTGCCACCCACACCATCCGCGAATGGGCGATCACCGTGCAGTCGCGCCCGGGCCTGCGCACCACCGCCTGGCCGAACGGCACCAGGTCGTCCTCACCACCCACCGGGCCCTTCTTGCCGTACAGCCCCTCGCTCTCGAGGAAGATGACCGGGTCATCGTCGCGGATGGCTGTCTTCAGGAGCCCCTTGGCATCCTCTGGCGTGGCGGGCACCACCACCTTCAGCCCGGGGACGTGCGTGAACATGGCCTCCAGGGAGTGGGAGTGCTGGGCGGACAACTGGTGCCCCGCGCCGCCCGGCATGCGGATGACCATCGGTACCGTCGCCTGCCCCCCGAACATGTAGTGGATCTTCGATGCGTTGCTGACGATCTGGTCCATGGCCACGAGCGCGAAGTTGACGGTCATGATCTCGATCACGGGGCGCAGGCCGGCCATCGCCGCACCGATGCCGAGACCCGTGAAGCCCGCCTCGGTGATCGGCGTGTCCACCACGCGCTGCTCGCCGAACTCGTCCAGCAGCCCGCGGGTCACCTTGAACGCGCCGTCGAACCGCCCGATGTCCTCGCCCATCAGGAAGACGCCGTCGTCGCGCTGCATCTCCTCGCGCAGCGCCTGGTTCAGGGCATCCCGGTAGGTCACCTCGGCCGGACCGTCGCTCATGGGCGCACCAGCGCGCTGCCGCGCGCGTCGTCGTTCCACGGTTGCGCGTACACGCCGCGCGCCAGCTGGTCCGCGGGTACCTCAGGGCTCTCCTCGGCGAACGCTGCGGCGTCTGCCACCACGTCGTCGATCTCCGCCTGCATGGCGGCGATGGCCTCCGCATCCATGATGCCCTCCCCCAGCAGCACCCTCTCGAACGTCACCAGCGGGTCGCGCGCTCTCCAGCGCTCCTTCTCCTCGGTGGCGCGGACGGTGTCGGGGTCGCTCATCGAGTGCCCGCGGTACCGGTAGGCGAGCAGTTCCACGCATGCAGGCCGGCGCTCGTCGCGGGCGAGACGCGCCGCCTCCGCGACGGCGCCGCGCACCGCCAGCACGTCCATGCCGTCGACCTTCCACGACTCGATGTCGTAGGCGGCCGCGCGCGGATAGAAGTCCTCCGCCGCCGCGGCGCGCTCCACCGGGGTTCCCATGCCGTACTGGTTGTTGAGGATGAGGAACACGATCGGCAGGTCCCACAGGCCGGCCATGTTGAAGCACTCCGATACCACCCCCTGATTGGCGGCGCCCTCGCCGAACATCGTCACCGACACCTGGTCGCCGCCCCGGTAGCGGGTGGCCCAGGCGAGGCCCAGCGCCAGTGGCACCGCACCGCCGACGATGCCGTACCCGCCGTAGAAGGACCGGTCCCGGTCCATCAGGTGCATCGAGCCCCCGCGCCCTCCGCAGAGGCCGGTGGCGCGCCCGAGCAGTTCCGCCATGATCGCCCGCGGGTCGCTGCCCCGCGCGAGCGCCTGGCCGTGCTCCCGGTAGGTGGAGGTGAGCGGGTCATCGGGGCGAAGGGCGCTGACCGTTCCCACGATCGCCGCCTCCTCGCCGATCGCCAGGTGCAGGAAGCCGCCGATCCTTCCCGCCATGTACTCATCCGACGCCCGCTCCTCGAACCGCCGGATGAGGGTCATCGCTCGGAACATGGCGCGCATGCCGTCGTGATCGGGCTGGGCTGCGGGCGCGGTGTGCGTCATGGGGCATCCAGGTGGCGCTCCACCACCGTCACATCCCGCCATCCGCCATCCACCCGGCCGTGCGCGCGGTGGGTGCCGACCTCCCGGAATCCGGCCCCCAGGGCGAGTGCCAGCCCGGCGTCATTGCCCTGCAGGATCATCCCGACGAGCTTCCAGTAGCCGAGGGCAGGTGCCTCGCGCACCAGTTGCGCGAGCATCTCGCCCCCCAGGCCCGCCCCCCGTGTGCCGGCGGCCACATACACCGTGTACTCGGCCACGCCGTCGTACCACGGGCGGTGCGAGAAGGGGGCGAGTGCGGACCACGCCTGCACCGTGCCCTCCTGCTCCATCACCCACACCGGCGCGCGCACTCCGCGCGCGGCCAGCCATTCACGTCGTTCGGCGGCCTCGTGCGGCCCGGCGGCGAAGGTGGCCACCCCCGTCGCGATGGCCTCGTCGTAGATGGCACCGATCGCGCCGGCATCCCGGCCCTCGGCCCTGCGGATGAGGCGCGCACGCGATGACACGCGTTCCAGCATAGAACGGCGTGCCATCGCGGGCGCGGTGCTCATCGCACGCCCACGCCCGCGGGGCGGTCGCGCAGGGTCATCTGCACGATGCGCTCCTCGCCGTCCCGCAGCACCGTGACGCTGATGCGCTCCCCCACGGTGCGGCTGGCCACCGCCCGGCTGACATCCGCCATGTCCTCCACGGGGGTCCCGTTCACGGCGATGATCAGGTCGGCACCGCGGGGCACCTCGGCGTCGCCGTCGCGCGCGGCGACGATGCCGGCGGCCTTCGCCGCGCCGCGGTCGGCCACCTCGGCCACCAGCACGCCCCGCCGGCCCTCGAGCCCGAGCTTCCCCGCCAGTGCCGGCGTGAGCTCGCGTCCGGTGATGCCGATCCACGCGTGCTTCGGCGTGCCGTCCTCGATCACCGAACGCGCGATGGGGGCGATGGTGTCGATCGGTACCGCGAAACCCAGTCCCACGTTGCCGCCGTTCTGGCTGGCGATCTGGGTGTTCATGCCGATCACGCGTCCCGCGCGGTCGAACAGCGGACCCCCGGAGTTGCCCTGGTTGATCGCGGCATCGGTCTGGATGGCGTTCTGGATGGCGAAGCCGTTGGGCGCCTCGATCGTGCGCTCCAGCGCGGACACGATGCCCGTGGTGGCGGTGCGCTCGAGGCCGTACGGGTTGCCGATGGCCACCACGTCCTGCCCCACGACCAGGGCGCTGCTGGACCCCAGGCCCACCGGCTGGATGCCTTCCGGGACCTGCGGGATCCTCAGCACGGCAAGGTCGGTCGAGGTGTCCACCCCGAGGATCCGGGCCGTCCGCTCGGTGCCGTCGGAGAACGTCACCGTCGTCGTCTTGCTGTCCTCCACCACGTGTGCGTTGGTCAGCACGTGCCCGTCACGGTCGATGAGGAATCCCGATCCGAGCCCGCCCTGGCCATTGGCCCCGCCCGCCTCGATCAGCACCACTGCCGGTGACTCGCGGCGGACGATCTCGGACACGCTCAGCGCATCGGCCGGGCCGTCATCGTCCGCCTCCGCCACCACCGCCGATGCGGCAGGGGTGGCCGTGATGCCCGGGGTGGACTCACGGATGATCGTGGTATCGCCCCCGAAGCCCACGGTCGCGCCCACCACGCCCAGGGCCACGCCCGCCCCCACGATGGCCGGGATTGCCAGCACGCCGATGCGGCGCCACGGGGAGGGGGAGCGGTCGGGAGTCCCGGAATCGTCATCCATGGAATGTGTTCTACAGGCCCGTGGTTAGCGGCGGGTTATGCGCCGGGTGGCGTCGGTAACATCGCCGCCCCCGAACCATCCTGCCCACCACCCCGGAGGACCTCGATGGGCGCCACGCGCAGGGACTTCCTCGCCGCTGCCGGCCTGGGCGCTGCCGGACTGGTGCTGCCCGGGGCGGCGGCGCATGCCGCGCCCACCGCCGCCAGCCCGCGTGCGGTTCCCTACCGCGCGGGCCAGTGGCTGCCGAGCGACGAGGCGGTGCTGGACCGCTGGCTGCGACGGACGATCCGCGAGGCCGCCCGGAGAGGTGCCCCGCTGCACCCGGTGATGCGGGACTTCCGGAACCTCATCGAGTCCGACGCCGTGCTGTTCATGCGGTTCCACCGGATGTTCGAGCAGGTGCCGGATACCCCGCGGTTCCGGCGGACGCCCACGGGGTCGCCCCAGGTGCGCAACTACGTGCACATGATCGAGTTGATCAACCACGTCCTCACCACGGCCCCGGTCTTCAACCGCACCGGGCTGGTGGGCTTCCCCATCAACGCCATCCTCAACTGGCCCATGAACACCGATGCGGGCATCAACGCGTTCCTGGATGAGCGCGTGAACGCCCATCTCTTGAGGATCCTCAACACATGGGCGGGCTTCCTCTCCTCCCCTGAATCGGCCTACGTCCTCAGCACGCATCCGCGCGCCGGGTGGTTCGGGCGGGATGCCCGCGCGGCCATGCCGGGCTTCGCGCGCCTGTACGAGTGCGACCCCTCCGCCCCGCACTGGGGGTTCGCCTCGTGGGATGACTTCTTCACCCGCCGGTTCCGCCCGGGCGTCCGTCCCGTCGCGGCCCCCGATGATGACGCGGTCATCGCCAATGCGTGCGAGTCCGCCCCGCTGCGCATCGCGCGCGGCGTGCGCGCGGTAGACCGGTTCTGGCTGAAGGGGCAGCCGTACTCGCTGCGCCACATGTTCGACCACGACCCCATCCACACGCTCTTCGCGGGCGGGACCATCTACCAGGCGTTCCTCAGCGCGCTGAGCTACCACCGGTTCCACTCGCCGGTGAACGGCACGGTGGCGTCGGTCCGGGTGATCCCGGGCTCGTACTACGCGCAGAGCCCGGCCGCCGGATGGGACCCGGCGAGCCCCAACGACTCCCAGCGGTTCATCACCGAGGTCGCTGCCCGTGCCGTGATCGTCATCGATGCCGACGACCCGCGCATCGGGCGCATGGCGTTCATCTCCGTTGGCATGGCGGAGGTGTCCACGAACGAGGTCACGGTCACTGCGGGACAGCGCGTGCGGAAGGGGGATCAGCTCGGCATGTTCCACTTCGGCGGCTCCACGCACTGCCTGGTGTTCCAGCGCGGCGTGCGCCTGCGCTTCGACCTGCACGGGCAGCGCCCCGGGCTGCACTCCTCGAACATCCCGGTGAACGCGCGCCTCGCCACGGTGCGGTGAGATCCCCGCGGTCCCGCGCCCGGGACCGCGACGGGTACCATCGCGCCATGGCCGATCGCGTACTGGTGGTGGATGACGAGAAGTCCATCCGGCGGGTGGTCGAGTACGCCCTCCAGGAGGGCGGGTTCGAGGTGCTGTCGGCCTCGCGCGGCGATGATGCCCTCGAGGTGATCGAGCGCGAGCCCGTGGACCTCGTGGTGCTGGACCTGATGCTGCCGGGCATCGACGGCATCGAGGTGTGCCGTCGCATACGGGCCACCCGGAACGTCCCGATCATCATGCTGTCGGCGCGCGATGACGAGGTCGACAAGGTGCTGGGGCTGGAGATGGGCGCCGACGACTACGTGACCAAGCCGTTCTCGCCGCGCGAACTGGTGTCGCGCGTGAAGGCCAACCTGCGCCGCGCCCGGGTGGTGCCGGTGCAGGAGGACCCGATCCGCATCGGCGACATCGAGGTCGACCCCGCGGCGCGCACGGTCACCCGCGATGGCCAGGACGTCCCCCTCACCTTCTCCGAGTTCGAGATCCTGCTCAAGCTGATGAAGTCGCCGCGGCGGGTCTTCACGCGCGAGGAGCTCATGGACCACCTGTGGAACGGGTCGTTCTACGGCGACCTGCGCAGCGTGGACGTGCACGTGCGCCACCTGCGGCAGAAGGTCGAGCGCGATCCCGCGAATCCGGTGCTCATACGCACCGTGCGCGGCGTGGGATACGCCCTCGGGCGGGAGGACGGGGCGCCGGAGTGACCCGCCCCCGGGGGCGCACCGGGCTGCAGACCTGGCTCATCGGCTCCTTCATCACGCTGGGGGTGGCCGCAAGCCTCCTCATGTTCCTGGTGCTCCTGCCCACGCTCGAGGGCAGCGTGGTGTCGGGCGCCACCGAGCGCACCTCCCAGGCCACAGTCGACGTGCTGGAGGACCTGTCCGAGGTTCCCGGATCGGGCTTCGGGCTCACCAATGACCAGGGCGACGCCTACGTGCAGCAACTCGCGTCCCGGGTACGCGGCGCGGCGCGGTACTACGACATTGCCACGGGGTGGCACGAGGGGGGCACGGCGGCTGTGCCCGGCGCATTCCCGGCGGACCGGCTGACCCCCGAGGGCGAACTGGCGGACAAGTCGATCTCCGCGGTGCCGGTGCGCGTGCGCGTGGACGAGGGGCCCGACAACGCGCGCACCGTCTACTCGGCGGTGCGCGTGACCCGGGGCGGCACGGTGGTGGGCATCGCCGAGGTCGCGGTGCCCGTGCCATCGCCCACGACCGAGATCGGTGCCCTCCAGCGCCGGGTGCTGTTCGCGGTCGTGCTGGTGCTGCTGCTCGCGACGGCGGCGGGCATCGTGATGGCGCGCATCCTCGGCCTGCGGATCTCCCGCGTGGCGGGCACCGCCGCCCAGCTCTCCGCCGGCGACCTCTCGGCCCGCGCACCCGAGACCTCGCCGCGCGAGGTCGCCACGTTGGCCGTGGGCCTGAACCGGATGGCCGATCGCGTGCAGGACCTCATCGGCGCGGTCACCGGCGAGCGCGACCGGGCGCGCGCCTTGGTGGCGGGCCTGAGCGAGGGCGTGCTGCTGATCGACCCGGACGACCAGGTGGTGGTGGCGAATGACGCCGCGGTGGCAATGACCGGCCTGCCCCAGGGCGGTGGCGCCCGCCGAACCGACCTGGGGCCGGTGCTGGCGGCGCTCGTCGTCCAGGCCCGCGAGGCGGGCCAGCCGCTGGAGGACTCGGCCGTGTCGATGCCGTCCGGTGACGAGGCGGCGGCGGGGGCGGTGCCGCTGGCGGATCCGGCGGGCACCGTGGTCCTGACCCTGCGGGATGTCACCCAGGAGCGCGCACTCGCGCGCACCCGGCGCGAGTTGGTGGCCAACGTGTCGCATGAGCTGAAGACCCCCGTGGCGGCAATCCGCGGGTTCCTCGAGTTGATGGAGGATGACTCCATGCCGGCGGAGGCCCGGCAGGAGTTCCTCGGCCTCATGAACGCCGAGGCCGCGCGCCTGCAGCGCCTGGTGGATGAGCAACTGCAACTGGCGCGCCTGGACAGCGGGGGGCTGCCCCTGGAGCGCCAGCACATCGACCTGGCGTCGGTGGTGCGCGATGCCGCCCGCCCGCGCGCCGTGCTGGCCGCCCGCGAGGGCGTGGACCTGCGGGTCGAGGCCCCGGGGCCCGTCCCGATGGATGGTGACCCCGCGCGCCTCGAGCAGGTTCTGCTGATCCTCCTCGACAACGCTGCACGTCACACGCCGGCGGGCGGGGCGATCACCGTCGCGGTCCACGCGGAGGGTGGTGACGCGGTGATGGCCGTTGCCGACACCGGCGAGGGGATCCGGCCCGAGGCGATTGCGAGCGTATTCGACCGGTTCTACCGCGCGGACGCTGCACGTGAGCGCGACGACCGCCAGGGCGCGGGCCTCGGCCTGGCGATTGCCCGGGGAATCGCGCGGGCCCATGGCGGCGAGATCACGGTGAGGTCCGAGCCCGGCCGCGGGGCGGTATTCACGGTGCGGTTGCCCCGTGACCTGGCGGTAGGCTCCTCCGCGTGACCCGGGGCATTGCACTGGTGACCGGCGCGGGCCGGGGCGTCGGCCGCGCCACCGCGGAGCGGCTCGCCCGGGGCGGGTACGTGGTGGTGGCCGGCGTGCGCGATGTGCCCCGCGCACGCGAGGAGATCGGCGAGCCGCCCGGTATCCACCTGGTGCCGCTCGACGTGACGCGCCCCGATCAGGTGCGTGCCGCCGCCGAGATCGCCACCGACTTCGCCGGGGGCGGCGCCATCGACGTGCTGGTCAACAACGCCGGCTACGCGATGATGGCCCCGCAGGAGAGCGGCGACCTCGAGGTGGCCCGCGAGATGTTCGAGACCAACCTGTGGGGCGCGGCCGCGATGGTGCAGGCGCTCGTGCCCGCCATGCGCGAGGCCGGACGCGGCACGATCGTGAACGTCTCGTCCATCGGCGCCCGTTTCTCCAACCCGCTGATCGGCTTCTACCACGCGTCCAAGTACGCGCTGTCCGCGCTGTCGGAGGCCCTGTCGGTGGAGATGGCGCCATTCGGCGTGCGCGTGGTGATGATCGAGCCCGGGATGATCGATACCGACTTCTCCAGCGCCACGCGCCTGTCGGGCGCGGTCGCGGACCCGGCATCGCCCTACGCACCGCTGTTCGGTGGGTTGCGCGCGGGGTTCTCGGCATGGCGTGCGCGCCCGGACACGAGCACCGGCGCCTCCTGCGCCGACGCCATCTGGGAGGCCGTGCACGCGGAGGAGCCACCGATCCGGGTGGTGGTGGGCGGTGACGCCGCCGAGCTCGATGCCGCCATCCGTGACGCAGTCGACGACGCGGACTTCCAGCACCGGCAGCGGGCCTTCCTGGGCCTCGACTGGTCCCCCGCTCCGCCCCGCCCGCGCGAGCCCTGATGAAGGTCGTGGCGGCCCCGGCCCCGTTCAAGGGGGCGCTCGGGCCGGCCGCCGCTGCCGCCGCCATCGCCGCCGGCGCGCGCGCCGCGGGCGCCGAGGTGCGCGAGGTGCCGATGGCGGACGGGGGCGAGGGCACGCTTGATGCCCTGGTGGCCGCGGCGGGCGGCCGCACGATGCACGCCCCCGCCCGCGACCCGCTGGGCCGCGCGATACGTGCCCCGTATGGGCTCCTGCCCGACGGGACCGCGGTGGTGGAACTGGCGGCGGCCTCCGGTTTCGAGCGCCTGTCCGATGCTGAGCGGGATCCCGAGGCCACGACCACGGCGGGTACGGGCGACCTCATCCGGGCGGCCCTTGACGGCGGATGCCGCCGCATCGTGCTGGGAGCGGGCGGGAGCGCCACCACCGATGGTGGCCTCGGCACCGCCATCGCGCTTGGCGCCCGCGCCCTGGATGCGTCGGGCGGGGAACTGCCCGGCACCGGGGGCGCGCTCGCCGCCGTGCGGCGCGTGGATCTGAGTGGCCTTGACCCCCGGCTCCGCACGGTGCCCGTGGAGGTCGCATGCGATGTCGTGAGTCCCCTCGCCGGTCCCGATGGTGCCGCGCGGGTGTTCGCGCCCCAGAAGGGGGCGGAGCCGGATGCGGTGGAGCGGCTCGATGCGGGCCTCATGAGCCTGGCCGCGGTGCTGGCGCAGCAGGGATGCGCGGATGTGATGCGCCTGCCCCGGGGCGGCGCGGCGGGTGGCGCGGCCGGTGGGCTGGTGGCCATGATCGGGGCGTCGCTGGTGGACGGCGGTGCCATGGTGGCCCGCGCGGTGGGCCTGGCGGACGCTCTGGTGGACGCCGGCCTCTGCATCACCGGTGAGGGCCGCCTCGACGACCAGACGCGTGCGGGCAAGGCACCCGCCGTGGTGGCCGCGGCCTGCGCGGAGGCCGGGGTTCCGTGCGTGGGCCTGTTCGGCGTGGTCGACGTGTCCCCGGCGGCGGCACGGGCGATGGGCTTCACCCGGACGCGGCCCATCGCGTCGGCTCCGCGTCCGTACGCGGAGGCCCTGGCCGCAACGGCGGATGACCTCTGCGCTGCTGCCGCCATGGCCCTGCGGGCGTCGTCCTGAGCCGCTGCCGCTGGTAGCGTCGCGCCCCGTGAGCCAGAACCTCAAGGGCCTCGTGCTGTCGGGTGGCGCCGGCACGCGGCTTCGCCCCATCACCCACACCTCCGCGAAGCAACTCGTGCCCGTCGCGAACAAGCCCGTGCTCTTCTATGGGCTCGAGGCACTGCGCGACGCCGGCATCCGGGAGGTGGGCATCATCATCGGGGATACCGGTGATGAGATCCGCGAGGCCGTGGGGGATGGCTCGGCGCTCGGCATCGAGGTCACGTTCATCCCGCAGTCGGCGCCGCTCGGCTTGGCGCACGCCGTGCTCACCGCCGAGGAGTTCCTGGGCGATGACCCGTTCGTGATGTACCTGGGCGACAACCTGCTGCGCGACGGCATCACGCCCCTGGTGGACGAATTCCGCGCGAGCGACCCCGACGCGATGATCCTGCTGCAGCAGGTGCCCAACCCCTCCAGCTATGGCGTGGCGGTGCTCGAGGGTGATCGCGTGGTGAACCTGGAGGAGAAGCCGGCCGAGCCGCGGAGCGACCTGGCGCTGGTGGGCGTGTACATGTTCCGGTCGTCGATCCTCGACGCCGCGAAGGCGATCACGCCCTCTCCCCGCGGCGAGCTGGAGATCACTGACGCCATCCAGTACCTCATCGACCAGGGCAGGCGCGTCGAGCCGCACGTCGTGACCGGCTGGTGGAAGGACACCGGCAAGGTGGAGGACATGCTGGAGGCCAATCGCCTCATCCTCGATGTCATCGACCCCCGGGTGGATGGTGACCTGGTGGAGAGCGATATCGAGGGGCGCGTCATCGTCGAGGAGGGCGCCCGCCTTGTGAACAGCCACGTGCGCGGGCCGGCGGTGATCGGGCGCGGCTCGCTCATCGAGAACGCGTACATCGGCCCCTATTCGTCCATCTCCACAGGGTGCGTGGTGCGCCGCGCCGAGATCGAGCACTCGATCCTGCTGGAGCGCGTCCATGTGGAGGACCTCGACGCGCGCGTCGAGAGCAGCCTGATCGGCCGCGACGTCAGCATCTCGCGGACCGACGCCAAGCCGCGGGCCTACCGCTTCGTGCTGGGCGACTCGTCGGTGATCGGCCTCACCTAGGCGTGGGGATGCGGGCGCTCGTCATCGGGCATCGGGGGATGCTCGGCACCGACCTGATGGATCACTTGTCGGGCGGCGGGCACGAGGCCGTGGGCCTCGACCTGCCCGAGCTCGACATCACGGATCGCCGCCGGGTGATCCGGCGCGTCTCGGAGGCCGCCCCCGATGTCGTGTTCCACCTCGCCGCCTGGACCGACGTGGACGCCGCGGAGGATCACGAGGAGCAGGCGCTGATGGTGAATGGTGAGGGCACGCGCAATGTGGCCATCGCGGCACGCGAGGCGGGGGCGGCGCTGGTGGCGGTGAGCACCGACTACGTCTTCCCCGGCACGGGCGGGCCGTACGGCGAGGACGACCCCACCGATCCCATCCAGGCCTACGGGCGCACCAAGCTGGCCGGTGAGCGCCTGGCCGAATTGGAGTACCCCGAGGGCACGCGCATCGCGCGCACCGCATGGCTCTACGGGGCCCATGGCCGGAACTTCGTCGACACCATGATCGCCCTCGGCGCCGACCCCGCGCGCGATCACGTGGGCGTGGTGGCCGACCAGGAGGGGTGCCCCACCTGGACCCGCGACCTCTGCCCGGCGCTGGTCGAGGTGGCTGCGCTGCCACCCGGCATCTACCACGCGGCCGGGAGCGGCAGCACCACCTGGGCCGGTCTCGCGCGGGAGGCATTCCGCCTCGCCGAGGTGGACTGCGAGGTACGCGACACCACCACCGCGGCGTTTGCCCGCCCCGCCCCGCGTCCGGCCGTGAGCGTGCTCGGCGTCACCCACGAGGGCGCCCCCCGCCTGCGCGCGTGGGAGGATGCCCTCGCCGACTACATCAGGGAGCGTTCGTGAAGGTCCTCATCACCGGCGGGTGCGGGTTCATCGGCTCGGAGGTCGTGCGCGTCGCCATTGCGCACGGCCATGAGGTGGTGAACCTCGACAAGCTCACCTACGCGGGCAACCCGGCCAACGTGGCCGAGTTCATGAACGACCCGCGCTACGCGTTCATCCACGGCGACATCGCCGACCCGGAGGTGGCCGCGCAGGCGGTGGACGGCTGCGAGGTGGTCATCAACCTCGCCGCCGAGAGCCATGTGGACCGCTCGCTGCACAACCCCACGGAGTTCATCCAGACCGACGTCGTGGGCACCGCAACCCTGATCATGGCGGCACGCGCGGCCGGGGTGCGGCGGTTCGTGCAGGTGAGCACCGACGAGGTGTACGGGTCCATCCCGAGCGGGGCATTCCGGGAGACCGACCCCATCCAGCCGTCGTCGCCGTACTCGGCCAGCAAGGCCGGAGGCGACCTGCAGGCATTCGCCATCCACCACACCTTCGGGTACGACATCGTCATCACGCGTGGGTCCAATACGTACGGGCCCCGGCAGTACCCCGAGAAGCTCGTCCCGCTGTTCATCACCAATGCGCTCGACGGCCTGCCCCTGCCCGTGTACGGCGATGGCCTGCAGGTGCGCGACTGGATCCACGTGCGCGACCATGCCGAGGGCATCTGGTTCGCCATGGAGCACGGCGAGGCCGGGCAGGTCTACAACGTCGGTGGCGGCAATGAGTGGCCCAACCTGGAGATCACCCGTCGCATCCTCGCCCACACCGGCGCGTCGGACGACCTGATCACCTACGTGGAGGATCGCCCGGGTCACGACCGCCGCTACGCGCTGGACACCGCGAAGATGCGCGCCCTGGGCTGGGCGCCGCAGGTGGACTTCGACGAAGGCCTGGCATCCACCGTCGAGTGGTACCGCGATGGCCGCCCCTGGTGGGAGCCCATCAAGAGCGGTGAGTACGCGGAGTGGTATGCGCGCAACTATGCATCGCGCTGACCCCGCCGGCTAGCGGATGCGCAGCCGCACCGGGTAGGTGGAGTAGTACCGCATGCCCGTGGTGGCGTCCCGGATGTCGGCGTAGATGGTGAACACCTCGCCGGGCCGGTGGGCGTGGCGGTGCACTACGGCATAGCCACCGCATCGTCCTCGCATGGTGCGCGATCGCGCCCCACTGAAGTGCCATCCGTACGATCCGTGAGCCGACTTGAAGCGCGTCACCACGCGGTGCCCGATGCCGCCGGACTGGCACCAGCGCATCATCAGCCG
>JAUROO010000091.1 GCA_030829765.1 Miltoncostaeales bacterium
GCAGCGCGATGCCGTCGAGCTTGCCCTTGAGGTGCGGCAGCACCTCGCCAATGGCGCGCGCGGCGCCCGTGGATGTCGGGATGATCGACAGCGCGGCCGCGCGGGCGCGGCGCAGGTCGGAGTGCGGCAGGTCGAGGATGCGCTGGTCGTTGGTGTACGCGTGGCAGGTGGTCATGAAGCCCTGCTCGAGCCCGAAGGCGTCGTCGAGCACCTTGGCCACCGGCGCGAGGCAGTTGGTGGTGCACGAGGCATTGCTCACGACGTCGTGCTTCGCGGGGTCGTACTGGTCGTCGTTCACGCCCAGCACGATCGTGAGGTCGGGCTCGGTGGCGGGCGCCGAGATGATCACCTTCTTCGCGCCGCCCTCGAGGTGCTTGGCGGCGTCGGCGCGCTTGGTGAAGAAGCCCGTGCTCTCCACCACGATGTCCACGCCCATGTCGCCCCAGGCGAGGTCGGCGGGGTCACGCTCGGCCATCACGCGGACGGGGGTGCCGTCCACGACGATGGCATCGCCCACGTGCTCCACGGTGCCCGGGTAGACCCCGAACACCGAGTCGTACTTGAGCAGGTAGGCCAGCGTCTTTGCGTCGGTCAGGTCGTTGACCGCGACGATCTCGACCTCGCCCTTCGCACGGCTCATGGCCGAGCGGAAGACGTTCCGGCCGATGCGACCGAAGCCATTGATGCCCACGCGTACCGCCATCACCCTCTCCTTGTCGGAAAACGGTGGCGAGCATACCGGCCACGCGTCACCGCGGGCGACGGCCCCTCCCCAGAGGGCGACGCGGGGGACGAACGGACCGCGCCCCGCTGACCCCGGTGCCAGGCACCGGGGTCAGCGGGGCGCGGTCAATCGCGCGGCCGCGTGGTCGGCGTCAGGTGCGCTCGTTGATCGAGCGGATGTCGCCGTGCACGACCAGCCCGTAGATGATGAGCACGTCGATGATGATGACGATCAGGCTCCAGATGGGCGAGAACTCGATCGTGGATGCCTGGATGAAGAGGCTCGCCGCGGCGGCGAGCACCGCGAACACCTCGGCGTACGGGTTGTTCTGGAAGACGAACCAGGACGTCGCCAGCAGGACGACGCCAACGATCAGGTAGGCCCAGCCCCAGGACTCCAGGTTCCAGTACAGGAGCTTGTTGACGGGGATCTGTGAATCATTGAGGATCACGGCCCCGTAGATGATCTGGAAGAAACCGGCGATGGCCAGCATGACGCCGGCGAAGTCGACCCAGCTCTGATTGCGCTCGGTCCCAGCATTGGTACCCATGGATTCCCCCCGGGTGGGTTGGATATGGCCCGTGGACACGGGCATTGGGATTGTGGTGGCGACTCCGGACGCAGCGCGCGCGGAACCACCCCGAAAACGACTCCGGGGGGCCGTGAGGCCCCCCGGAGGTGAAGCAAGGAATGTCCTGGACCTCGCGGTCTAGGCCTCCTTGGGCTTCGGGGTGAGGAGGGCGGCCAGCTTGCCCGAGACGATGCCGAGAATGACACCGACGATCAGGGTCACCAGCGTGTCGAACCACACCCAGGCCCACAGGGTCGAGATAAGACCACCGAAGGCGCCGAGGCCCGTGGCACCGGCACCGTTGTCGGCGTCAGCACCGACCGGGGCCCAGCCGTCCATACCGGTGGCAACCCACCAGAGGAAGACGGCCGCGAAGGCCGGGAACGTACCGGCCACGTAGTACCAGTCACCGGCGATGAGGATCATCACCAGGACGAAGGCGAAGATGCCGACCCACAGGGCGATGCCCCAGAAGTCGGGGAAGCCTGCCGTCTGGTACGACAGCGGAATCGTCACCAGCGCGGCGACGGTACCGAAGACGGAGGCAAGGAAGATCTTGCCGAAGGCGGCGTTGTCACCACCGGCGGCGAAGAAGAGGCCCCACGAGATGAACGCCGTGGGAAGAATGAAGTGGAAGTTCTGCGGCACACCGACGGCGCCCGGCACATCAGTACCGGCGACGGTGACCCAGTGGAACGTGAAGTTCAGCGAGAACTCAGTCCACAGATAGGACAGAACTCCGATGACAAGCGCGAGCGGAAAAATCGCCTTGGCGCGAGCACCCATTTGAGCTCCTTTGGATAGGACAGGGATCCCCGCTAACCCGAGAGATGAGATGAGGTGGGCTTCGCGGTTGCACGCAGCGTAGGCCGTCGTGCAGACGGCACTCTACGGGCGCCCGGCTATTCGTTACAAGTGCTACGAATCCTTCGCCTGTAAGGAAACCCCACGGATTTCCTCGCTACGAGCGGGCGGTTTACGCGCCCGTAATGATCACGCCGGGTACGCGGATGATACGGCGGCGCGCTTGGCCGCCCCCTCCCGGGCAAGCGGCTCGAGCACGTCGGCGAGCGCCTCCGGCGAGTGACGCACCACCCTGTCGGCCTCGGCGATGTCGGCCGCCACCACGCGCACGCCACGCGCCCCGAGGGCATCTGCATCCACGCCAACCGGCTCCTGCCCCTGCGCCGCGTAGTGCGCCAGCGCGGCCGCATCGAGCGGCCCCTCGTGCACCACCACCACGTCCACGCCCCCCGGCGCCATCTCCAGCACCCGGTCCAGGTGCGTCACGGCGTCCATGCCGTCGGTCTCCCCCGGCTGGGTCATCACGTTGCATACATACACGCGTAGCCCCTGCGCGGTGCACACCGCCTCGGCGATCTCCCCCACCGCCAGGTGCGGAAGCACACTGGTGAACAGCGAGCCCGGCCCGAGAAGCACCAGGTCGGCGTCGGCGATGGCCGCGATGGCCTCGGGGTGCGCGGTGGGCTCCGGGTCCAGCCACACCCGCCGGCAGGCACCGGTGCCGGATGCGATGCGGGTCTCTCCGCACGCCTCGCTGCCGTCCTCGCGCTCCGCCCACAGGCGCACGTGCTCGAGGGCGCCGGGGATCACCCTGCCCTTCACGTTGAGCACACGCGACGCCTCGCGCACCGCCTCGTCGAACGACCCGGTCACCTGCGACAGCGCAGCCAGGATGAGGTTCCCGAACGGATGCCCCGACAGGTCGCCGTCGGCGAACCGGTACTGGAACAGGCGCCCCATCAGCGACTCGTCCTCGGCCAGCGCCACCAGCACGTTCCGGATATCGCCCGGCGGGAGGATGCCGAGCTCGCGACGCAGGCGACCGGACGAGCCCCCGTCATCGGCCACTCCCACGATGGCCGAGATGTCGAGATCGCGCGCCTTCAGCCCGCGCAGCAGCGACGACAGCCCAGTACCCCCGCCGAGGGCTGCCACATGCGGGCGGCTCACGATGGCCCGCCCGCGCCGGCCAGGCGTCCGGCATCCCGGTGGGCGATGGTCACGTCAAGGTCGCCCCCGTAGCGCGCGGCCAGGGCCTCGGCCACGGTCACGCTGCGGTGGCGCCCCCCGGTGCACCCGATTGCCACCACCAGGTGCCGCTTGCCCTCGGCCTCGTACAGGGGCAGCACGTGGTCCAGCAGTCCGGACAGCCGCGACATGAAC
>JAUROO010000009.1 GCA_030829765.1 Miltoncostaeales bacterium
CGCCGTGGTCCTGTTCCTCGTGATCGGCTTCCTCGGCAGCGCCGTCGATTCGGCGCTGCTCGGCTGGAAGGCCGCGATCGGGTTCCTCATCGGTGCCGTGGCGTCTGCCGCGGCCGGCTTCATCGGCATGAACGTCTCGGTCCGCACCAACGTGCGCACGGCTGAGGCGGCGAGGGGCGGGCTCAAGCCGGCCCTCGGCATTTCCTTCATGGGTGGCTCGGTCACGGGCCTGCTGGTGGTGGGCCTCGGTCTTCTCTCCGTGGCCGGCTACTTCCTCATTCTCGGCGGCGACGTCGAGGCGGTTGCCCCGTTGATCGGCCTCGCCTTCGGTGGCTCGCTCATCAGCGTGTTCGCCCGACTGGGCGGCGGCATCTTCACCAAGGGTGCCGACGTCGGAGCCGACCTGGTCGGCAAGGTCGAGGCCGGCATCCCGGAGGATGACCCGCGTAACCCGGCTGTGATCGCCGACAACGTCGGCGACAACGTCGGTGACTGCGCCGGCATGGCTGCTGACCTGTTCGAGACCTACGCCGTCACGACGGTGGCCGTGATGTTCCTCGGCTCGCTGTTCTTCGTGGGCGGCGCGATGAACGCCATCATGTTTCCGCTCATCCTTGGTGCCGCATCGATCATCACGTCGATTGTCGGCACATGGTTCGTGCGCCTCGGCAAGAACAGCTCGGTCACCGCCGCGCTGTACACCGGCCTGGGCGTATCGGCGGTGTTGTCGGCTCTCCTCTTCATCCCGCTCACCAAGTGGCTGATGGAGGGCGTGGTTCCGACAGGCGCCAACGGCGTCATCCCGGGCAGCTGGGCCAACTACTACTGGGCCGCTCTCATCGGCCTGGGCGTGACCATCCTGCTCGTGGCGATTACCGAGTACTACACCGGCACCATCTGGCCGCCGGTGCGCAGCATCGCGAAGGCGTCCGAGACCGGGCACGCCACCAACATCATCGCGGGCCTCGCCGTCAGCCTGAAGGCGACCGCCCTGCCGGTGATCGTGATCGTGGCGGGCATCGTGTCGTCATACACCCTGGCGGGCTACTACGGCATCGGCGTGGCGGTCATGGCCATGTTGTCGCTGGCGGGGATCGTCGTGGCGCTCGATGCCTACGGGCCCATCACCGACAACGCCGGTGGCATCGCCGAGATGGCGGAGCTCCCGGAGTCGGTGCGCGCGGTGACCGATCCGCTCGACGCGGTCGGCAACACCACGAAGGCCGTTACCAAGGGGTATGCCATTGGCTCCGCTGGCCTCGCCGCCGTGGTGCTCTTCGTCTCGTATGTCGAAGAGCTCAAGGTTGCGCTCGGCAATGCAGGTGCGTCAGTGGTCGACCTCTCGTTTGACCTGTCCGACCCCTATGTGGTGGTCGGGCTGTTCATCGGCGGCCTCATGCCGTTCATCTTCGCCGCGTTCTCGATGGAGGCGGTGGGGAAGGCGGGAGCCCAGGTTGTCGAGGAAGTGCGCCAGCAGTTCCGCGAGAAGCCGGGGATCATGCAGGGCACCGAGAAGCCGGACTATGCGCGCAGTGTGCGCATCGTGACGGCCTCGGCGCAGAAGCAGATGCTGATCCCGGGGCTCATCCCCATCATCGTCCCGATCATCGTTGCCTTCATCTTCGGCATCGATCACGGGCGCGTGATGCTGGGTGGCCTGCTCCTCGGAGTTATCGTGACCGGTATCTTCGTCGCCATCTCGATGACCTCGGGTGGCGGTGCGTGGGATAACGCGAAGAAGCTCATCGAGGACGGCGAGTTCGGTGGCAAGGGTTCCGAGGCCCACAAGGCCGCGGTAACCGGTGACACCGTTGGTGACCCCTACAAGGACACCGCGGGTCCCGCCATCAACCCGATGATCAAGATCGCCAACATCGTGGCGCTCCTGCTCATCCCCTTCCTGGTCTAGGAAAGGCGGAGCGGGGGCCCGGGCAACCGGGCCCCCGCGTCGTCGTCCATGGACGGCAGGGAGATGGCGACGGTCGCGCTCTCGGGCGCGATTCTCGTGATTGGCATCGCGCAGTTGGTCCGCGCTGCCGTGCTCGGCGGCGGCCCCATCGCCTGGGTCGTGGGCCTGGCCTTCGTGGTTGCGGGCGCGGGGCGCCTGTGGCTGTGGTGGCGCGAGCGCGCCGGCTGAGCGGGCGCTAGGGTTCCGGCGCTCACGTCAAGGGAGAGCCGGTGTTCGTCGTGGTCGTGGGGTGTGGGCGCGTGGGCGCGCAGGTGGCGCGGCGCCTCGTGGATGACGGGCATGATGTGAACGTCATTGACCGGAACGCCGAGGCCCTCCAGCGCCTGGGCGGCGACTTCCCGGGGGAGTTCGTGCAGGGTCCCGCGCTCGAGACCACCGTGCTCGAGGCGGCGGGCGTGGAGCGCGCGGATGCGTTCGTCGCCGCGACCAATGGCGATAACACGAACCTGGTCATCGCCCAGGTGGCGCGCGACCGGTATCAGGTGGACTGCGTGATCGTGCGCGTGCTGGATCCCGCACGCGCGGCGCTGTACGAGCAGAAGGGGCTGGTCACGGTGTGCCCCACGCGCACCGCCATCGACAGCATGTCCGATGCCCTGAGGGTGTTCGCGGCTTCGGGCGCTGAGGGCGCCTGATGTACGCGGTCATCGTCGGTGGCGGCAAGGTGGGCGCCAACGTGGGCCGCGCGCTGTTGCGCATGGGGCACGAGGTATCGATCGTGGAAGCCCGTCCGTCGCGGTTCGCCACCCTCGAGGCGGAGTTCGAGCACATGGCCCGTTACGGCGACGGCACGGAGGTGTTCGTTCTGGAGTCGGCGGGGATGGCCCGCGCCGATGTGTGCATCGCCGTCACCGGGGACGACGAGGACAACATCATCATCGGTCAGGTGGCCCGAGACCACTTCGGGGTGGAGAACGTCGTCGCGCGCGTGAACGATCCGCGCAACCAGGAGCATTTCGACCTGCTGGGGGTCGCGCCCACCGTATGCGCCACCGAGTCGATCCTGTCGCTGATCGAGCACGAGGTACCCCAGCACTCGCTTGTCCACCTGTTCTCGCTGCGCCGGGAGAACCTGGACATCATGGAGATCGGCGTGGTGGGGGAGAGCCGCGCCGATGGACTGACGGTGGGCGACCTGCCCATGCCCGCCGGCACGCTGCTCATCAGCGTGCTGCGCCGGCGCGTGGGCCGCGTGGCGACCCCCGACACGGTGCTGGAGGCGGGTGACCAGGTGGTGGTCATCGCCGAGCCGGGCCAGGAGTCCGCACTGATGGAGATCTTCGCCCGCGAGTAGCCGCCGGTGCCGCTGCTACGTTGCCGCCATGGATAGCGCCCCAGCCCCTCCCGCCAAGCTCCCGCGCCTCAAGCACGCCGAGCGCCCCCGCTCAGGTGAGCGCGTGCTGAAGCAGACAGGCAGCGACCTGAACAACGGGTGGCTCGGCCGCCACGGCACGCTGTACCTCACCGATGAGCGCGTGGTGTTCGTGCCGACTGCCCTCGACCACCTGCTCGGGGCCAAGCGGCGCGAGATCCCGCTCGACTCCATCCGGTCTGTCGAGCGCTGGCCGCTCTCCCCGGGTGACATCCCGCGCGGGGGCAAGCGTCCGCGGCTGTTCATCGACACCGCGGATGTGCGGTACGTATTCCTGCCGTCCGACCTCGACGGCTGGTTCGACCTGCTGCAGCTAGTCTTCTACAAGCGGAGCAAGGAGGACCCGGGCACGGGTCGTCCGGAGTTCCGGCGCACGGGCGTGGAGAACGGGCTGCTCGACACCGTGCAGAGCCTCGAGTCCGACTGAGCCGCTAATCTCCCCAACGTCGTCTGGATTTCGGGGGTTTCGGTGATCAACGTGAGCGACCGCAGTCAGGTTGCCGTGCAGGCCCTGGCGGAGTTGGCCGCGCGTTCAGGGACGGGGCCGGTTCCGATCCTTGAGGTGGCCGAATGCCGGGGCGTTCCCCCTCACCAGGTGGAGCAGGTATTCGCGGCCCTGCGCCGCGCCGGCCTCCTGCAGAGCCAGCGCGGCGTGAAGGGCGGATATACGCTCCGCCGCGATCCTGCCGACATCTCGGTGCTGGACGTCGTGGAGGCGATCGACGGGCCCCTGGTCGGCGGTCGGGATCCCCAGGGGTGTCCCATCGCGGCTCTGTGGTCGAGCGGGGCATCACGGATGGCGGAGGCTTTTCGCGATGTCAGCATCGCCGACATCGCCGCGCGCGAGGCCCAGCGGGCCGAGGCGCCAATGTTCCATATTTAGCCTTGCCCCTGCATAGAGGCTCCTTGGTGCCACCGTGGCATCACTCATGGGGTCACGGCGGCGCCGAGCCGTGTGCGTGCGGCCCTGCCTCCCCCTCGTCCAGCGTCACCGGGGCGGTGATGATGAATGGGGCCTCCTGCGCCGATAGCGCGGCGAGCGTCAGCGCGGCGGTGAAGATAAAACCGGTTGGCGGCTGGCGACCGGGGGGCTTGGGTACCTTTCCCGTATCACCTCCCGCCTTCTCGCCCTGACCATCACCGCCGCCGTTGCCCTCGGGGTGGCGGGGAGCGCAGGGGCGCAGACCGGCGTGAACCCCCAGGTCACCGACCTCGTGAAGCCCCGCTCGGGCACCTGGGATAAGACCCACACCTACGGGGTCAACGGCACCAGGCGCACCTGCACCCTTAGCCGTGGGGCCAAGTGCGTGGGAGCCAGGCTGCGGGGCAAGGTGAAGCACCACGGTGATCTGCGCAACGCCAACCTGCGCCGTGCAGACCTGCGCTTCGCCGACCTTCGCGGGGCGAACCTTCAGGGGGCTGACCTTCGCAGCGCCAACCTGAAGTACGCAGACCTTCGCGGGGCCAACCTGAGGGGGGCGAAGTTCCACTACACGCGGCCGGTGGGGTCCGCCGGGGCGAAGCGCGCCAACGCGACGCCGAGTTGCTACCTGACTCCGTCCGGTTGCGCCGGTGCGGACCTCAGCGGCGCGAACCTCAACGGCTCGGATCTCAGTGGAGCCAACCTCGACGGGGCGAACCTGCGGCACGCGAACCTCAACAATGCAGAGCTCGTCGGCGCGGGCCTGAGGCGAGCGAATCTCATCATGGCGTATCTCATCAATGCGCGCGCCGTCAATGCGGACTTCAGTGACGCGGACCTCAACGGGGCGCAGTTCAACAACGCGAACCTCCAGGGCGCGATCCTGAAGGGCGCGAGCGTGAGCCTGACGGAGTTCGGCGGGGCCTTCTGGAACCAGACCATCTGCCCGGACGGGTCCATGTACGCCGTGTACGACGGCACGCGCACCACGCCCGCGTGCGTTTCGTAGCGGCGCCCGACGGCACGATGTCGCAGCGGAACACACCCCGCAACACGTAGCGCGGCCTCAACGCCCCGCTAACGAAGGCCACCGATCGTGCGGGCCATGAACAGATCCCTTCCCCGCACGCTCACGCTCTGCGTGGCATGGAACCCCTGCCGGCACTCGATCTGGGTCGGCAGCATCGACGATCCAGATGATTGCCTGACGGCCCTTCGTGGCGACGGCTTCACCGCGGTCGGATGGATGAGCGATGAGGCCCATGAGCAGCACATCACCCGGGCGGAGCGGCGCGCGCTCGCGGTGATCGCCGGCCGGGGCGCGCGGCGCGTGGGGGCACCGGGATGCTTCGCCGTCGGGCCCGCCCTGCTGGTGGGCGAGGCATGCGCGGTTGCCCGGGATGCGTACCGCGCTGCCGCGGATGCTCCGTCGCCGGACGCGACGGGGCCGGCACCGTCGCCGCGGACCCCCGGCTTTGGCGTTCGCCGGGCCGTGGGCTAGGGTCATCATGAATTTGGGGCAGGAGGGGACGGCAATTCCCCTTCCCCCGCACGCCCGCCGCGGTGAATCCGTGGGCACGCGCCCCGGGACCTGCGGACAACGTTAGGACGCAGTCATCATTGACTCTCGACGTGCAGCCGGAGACGCTGCCGCCGACCTCCAGGGGCAGGTTCCCGCCGCCCGGCGCGGACTCCGGCCCGACCCCTCCGGACTGCTCGCCGCCACGGAGGGCGACGACCCCTTACCGGATCTGCAGGGGCTGCATGGGCGATCGCTCGTGCACCCCGACCAGCTCAACCGCGACACCGTGCTGGGCCTGTGCCGTGTCGCAGCGATGATCGAGGCCAATGGCAGGCCACGCGGGCGACCGCTCGCGGGATCAATCGCCATCACGGCGTTCTTCGAGGCCTCCACCCGCACCCGCCTGTCGTTCGAGAGCGCCGTGGTGCGCCTGGGCGGCGGGGTGCTCAGCGTCCCCGATGGCAAGGTAACGGGCGTCGCAAAGGGTGAGTCGCTCGCGGATATCGGCGAGATGTTCACGGGATACGGCGACGTCGTGATCGTGCGCCACCCGGACCCGACATCGGTCGAGGAGATCTGTGAGTCGGCGGGCATCCCGGTGATCAATGCCGGCAACGGAACCGCGCATCACCCCACCCAGGCCCTCGCCGACTGGTACGCGCTGCTCAAGTGGCGCCCGGACCTGGCGCTCGACGACTGCCCCGAGGAGTCCCGCATCCATCTGGTGGTGTTCGGCAGCCCGTCCACCATGCGCGCCGTCAACAGCTTCCTGTGGCTGGCGTCGCGCTTCGGCAGCGCGCTGCGTCGCATCACGGTTGCGTCGCTGTTCGCCGACCCCTTTGACGACGACCTGCGCGCGGAGCTGGAGTCCGCCGGCATCGACCTGGAGCTCACCGACGACCCGGCGTCCGTTGTCGCGGATGCCGACGTGCTTTACATGAACGCCATCGTCCCCGTCGCGGATGGCTTCGTCACCCAGGACGATGCGGTCACCGTCAGCGCGTCCAGCGGCCTGCGGCCCGGTGCGGTGGTGATGCACCCGCTCGCGCGCGGAGCCGAGCTGGACGAGGACCTCGACGACACCGCGCACAACCTGTACTTCGCACAGGCCGCCGGGGCGGTCTTCATCCGTGAGGCCCTGCTTCTGGGCATCCTGGGCGATCACGAGGCCGTGGCCTCGGCCTGCGCCCCCATCCGTCGCACCACCTGAGGAGCACCTGATGTGCGGTATCTGCGGCTACTGGCGCCCGGGCGACCCGCTGCCCGACGCCCCGGCCATCATCGATGACATGTGCGCGGCCATCGTGCACCGCGGGCCTGACGGCCAGGGGTCGTATGTGGACTCCTCGGTGGGCCTGGCCATGGGGCACACACGGCTGGCTATCATCGGCCTCGAGGATGGGCAGCAGCCGCTGGTGTCACGCGATGGCATGACAGCGCTCACGGTGAACGGCGAGTTCTACGGGTACAAGCGCATCCGCGCGGAGCTGGCGGCTGATGGCGAGCGCATGCGCACCGCAACGGACAGCGAGATCGCCATCGGGCTGCATCGCCGGCTCGGGCGCGAGTTCGTCCACCGGCTACGCGGCGAGTTCGCGTTCGCCCTGTACGACAAGCGCGAGGACGAACTGCTGCTGGTGCGTGACCGCTTCGGCGTGCGCCCCCTGTACGTGCACATCAACGATGACGAGTGCATCTGGGGCTCGGAGATCAAGGCGCTCCTCGCGCACCCGCGCTGCCCGCGGGAGCTGTCGCGCCGTGCCGCGCTGCACCAGCTGATGCAGGTGATGGTGCCCGGCGAGACCGCCTTCGAGGGCATACAGGCGGTCCGTCCCGGCCAGATACTGCGCATCCGGCGCGAGGGCGGCCGCCTGGTGTCCCGCGCCGAGACGTACTGGGACCTGGACTTCCCGCTGGCAGGGGACCACGAGGCATCCGACGATGCCACCGCGGCCCGGTTCATCGAGGGAACCCGGGATCGCCTGATCGACGCCGTGGGTGTACGCCTGGAGGCCGACGTCCCGGTGGGCTGCTACCTGTCGGGCGGCATCGACAGCTGCTCGATCCTGGGGCTTGCCGCCCCGCAGCAGCAGTCGCCGATCACGGCGTTCACGATCGCCTTCGACGACGACCGCTATGACGAGAGCCGCATTGCGCGCGACATGGCGCGCACTGTCGGGGCGCGCCAGGTCATCCTTCACGTGGATGCCGCCGGCTTGTACGGCGAGTCGTTCACCTCAGTGGTCCGGCATGCCGAGCGCACCTTCTACAACACCCTCAGCGTCGCCAAGTGGCAGATGAGTCGCCGCGTGCGCGAGGAGGGCTTCAAGGTGGTGCTCACCGGCGAGGGGTCGGATGAGCTCTTCGGCGGATATCCGTTCTTCAAGCGGGACATGTTCATCCACGGCGGTCCCGATCAGGCCGTCCACCGCGAGGCCATGGAGCGGTCCAACGCACTGTTCGGCGGGGCCATCCTGTCCGAGGACGCCCAGCAGCACCCGGCCTTCGACGACCTGTGCGGCTTCACGCCATCGTGGGTGCAGCCCTGGATGGAGACGCTCTCCCGCGCCCGCCCGCTGCTGTCGGACGGCTTGCGAGAGGAGCTCGCGGGGTACGACCCCATCGAGGCGATCGCCGGTGCCCTTGACGCCGAGCGCGTGCGTGGACGGCATCCCCTGGACATCGCCCAGTACACGTGGAGCAAGACCCAGTTGGAGGGGCAGATCCTCACCTGGGGCGGCGACCGGGTGGACATGGCGCACGCGCTGGAGTCCCGCCCGGCATTCCTCGACCACCTGCTGGCGGAGTTCGCCGTCACCATCCCGCCCGGGCTGCGCATCCGCGACGGCGTCGAGAAGTGGGTGCTGCGCGAAGCGGTGAAGGGCGTGCTGCCCGATGAGCTCTACACCCGCGAGAAGTTTCCGTTCATGGCACCGCCCGCGCACACCGACGATGCCAAGGCCCGTGGCCTCGGCGCGCTGGCCGATGAGTGGCTCGATCCCCGGCGAGTGGCCGCAGCGGGTATCGCCGACCCCGGGGCCGTCGCGGAGTTGGTGGGCGGCCGCGAGGGAGACGCCGCCGATGCCAACCGCGACGACATCCTCGTGAACCACCTTCTCGGCGTGCACATCCTGAGCGACATGGTGGAGCCCGCCCCGGTGTAGCGCCGGGTGGCCTAGGGGTGGTGTCCGCCGGGCCGCCGCATGGAGGCGGCATACACCCCGGCCCACGACCCGATGGCCGCACCTACCAGCGGGCCCACCCTGCGCCCCAGCGCGATGCGCCCGGCGATGCCGCCCAGCGAGGCTCCGGCCATCGCGGAAAGGGCCGTGGTCCACTCGGCGCCCATGCGCGACAGGTCGTGCGAGGCGGCCACCCATTCATCACGCAACCTGAGGGTCATGCAGCGAGCCTAGCGTCGCGGCCAGCCCTTCGGGTGGTGTACGTCGTGGGCGGGCCTCCCGCGATAGCGTGGCCGGGTGCCTGCCTCCCGTTCGCATCGGCCCCGTGTCGGCATCGCCTGCGCCATCCTCCCCGCGGCATGGGGCCCGTGGCAGCAGCCCGCGGCGGTGGTGGCCGCTGACTACGTGCGGCACGTACAGCGTGCCGGTGGCGTCGCGTTCGTCCTGCCGCCGCAGGAGGGGGAGGCGGATGAGGTGCTCGGGGCACTCGACGGGCTGATGCTCACCGGCGGCAACGACATCGAGGCCGCCGCATTCGGCGCGAGCCCCCATCCGGAGGCCGAGATGCCGGACCCGGCGCGCGACGACTGGGAGTCGCGCCTGGTGCGCGCGGCCATCGGGCGCGGCATGCCGCTGCTCGGCATTTGCCGGGGCATGCAGGTGCTGAACGTGGCGCTCGGGGGAACGCTCACCCAGCACCTTCCCGAGAGCCACGGCCACGAGGGGCACCGGCGCACGACGGGCACGTTTGACGGCAACGATCACATGGTGGACATCACGCCGGGCAGCCTGGCGGCGCGCGCGGCGGGGGAGACCGTCCATCGCGTGCCGTCCCATCACCATCAGGCCGTGGACCGCCTCGGGGAGGGGCTGGTTCTCAGCGCCGTCGCGACGGATGACGGCGTGGCCGAAGCCATCGAGCTGCCCGGGGCCGCGTTCGTCCTGGGCGTGCAGTGGCACCCCGAGGCCGATCCCTCCAGCCGCGTGATCGCGGCGTTCGTCGAGGCCGCCCGGGGGCGCTAGCCCGTGGCGCCCTCCACGGGCATCCCCATCGCGGCCACGGTGTCCACGCCGCCGTTGTCCACGTGGATCACCGGGCCGAAGCCCTCGCGCGCCAGCACGCTGGCCGCCAGGGCGGCCCGCCGCCCGGCGGCGCAGATCACGGCCACGGGCCGACCGCGCGGGATCGTGGCGTCCGGCCCGTCGCGGAAGGCCCAGTACGGCTGGTTGATGGACCCCGGCAGGTGGCACGCGGAGAACTCCGCGTGGTCGCGCACGTCCACCACCACGATCGACGGGTCGGCCTGCAGGCGTGGCGGGAGGTCGGTGGCGCGGATGCGCTCGATCGCCGCCGTCGGCAACCCCTCGTCGAGATAGGACGAGAACCCACCGGCCAGAACGCCGATGATGTCGCGCCGACCCACGGCGGCAAGGCGCTCGCCCATGTCACGGGCCTGGGCCTCGTCCGAGCCCACCAGCAGCAGGGGGTCGTCGCGTCCGGCCACCAGCGCGGCGCGCGTGGCGAATCCGGACCCCGCGGAGGGCACCGAGAGCGATCCCGGCACATGGGCCGCCGCGAAGGCGGCGGACGAGCGGCCGTCGATCACCACTCCGCCGGCCTGCGCACGGCGCAGGAACTCCTCGCCGTCCAGCGCCGGGGCCGGCGCGCCCGGCGTCACCAGCGGACCGCTGTTCATCCCGACCACGCGGTCCAGGTCGGGCGGCTTCACCGCCAGGCGCGAGATGAGCTCGGCGGTGAATGCCCGCACGTCGTCCGACCGCGTCAGGGCGGAGTGCGCGCGCTCGTAGCCGATGGTGCTGGAGGTCTTGGCGCTGATCTCCGCGCTGCCGCACAACGAGCCGCCGATGTGGCCCGGGTACACCTCCACCCAGTCGGGAAGCTCCATCAGGCGCTGGATGCTGGTGAACTGGTCACGCGCGCCGGCGCCGGCATCCACGGCGAGGTCGGGACGCCCGATATCGCCGACGAACAGCGAGTCGCCGGTCAGCACCGCCCAGGGGTCGGCGCCGCGGCTGGCGTCGATCAGCAGCAGGCCGGTGTGCTCGGGGCGATGTCCGGGCAGGTGCATGGCCTCGAGGCGCACGGTCCCGAGGTCGATCACCACCCCGTCGGTGAGCGGTTCGTGGGGGAACTGCGCATCGGCCAGCGGGCTCACGTGCATCGTGGCGCCGGTCGCCTCGTGCAGCCTGCCGCGCCCTGACACGTGGTCGGCGTGCGTATGCGTCTCGATGATGTGCGTGATGCGCATGCCCCGGCCGCCTGCGGCCTCGAGGTACGGCGCGATGTCCCATTGCGGGTCCACCACGGCCGCCTGGCCGCTGTCGATGTCGCCCACGAGGTACGACGCGCACCCCAGGTCCTCGTTGATCACCTGCCGGAACAGCATTCGGTTCCCCCGCGATCCATCCGATGTGCGCGCATAAGTGTGGCGCATCCGCCGGATGAGGGCTGCCTAATAACCCCCAATTCATCCGTGGTGTTCGGGTGTTTCGGGCTGTACGCTCATCCCATGCCCATCATCGAATCCATGACCGACCTCGTCGGCGGCACGCCGCTCGTGCGCCTGGGGCGCATCTCCGAGGGGACCGGCGCCACCATCCTCGGCAAGCTCGAGTCGGCGAACCCCGCCGGCAGCGTGAAGGATCGCATTGGCCTCGCCATGGTCGAGGCCGCCGAGCGCGACGGGCTGCTGGTGCCGGGGAAGAGCGTGATCGTCGAGCCCACGTCGGGCAATACCGGCATCGCGCTGGCATTCGTGGCCGCGGCGCGGGGTTACCGCTGCATCCTGGTGATGCCCGAGAGCATGAGCATCGAGCGCCGGGCGCTCCTGCGCGCCTACGGCGCCGAACTGGTCCTCACGCCGGCCGCGGAGGGAATGCGGGGCGCAATCGCCCGCGCCGGCGAGATCGCCGCGGAGACGCCCGGGGCGTTCATTCCACAGCAGTTCGAGAACTTGGCCAATCCCGCCGTCCACGCAGCCACGACTGCGGAGGAGATCTGGGCCGACACCGATGGCGCCGTGGACATCTTCGTTGCGGGCGTCGGCACGGGCGGCACCATCACCGGGGTGGGTCATGTGCTGAAGGAGCGCGTGCCCGGCGTGCGCGTGGTGGCGGTGGAGCCTGTGGACTCGCCGGTGCTGTCCGGCGGGGAGCCGTCGCCGCACCGAATCCAGGGCATCGGGGCCGGCTTCGTGCCGGGCGTCCTCGACACCGCGGTGTACGACGAGATCATCCAGGCGTCGGCGGACGACGCCTTCGCCATGTCGCGTCGGCTCGCGACCGAGGAGGGCGTCCTCACCGGCATCTCGGCAGGTGCCAACGTGTGGGCGGCCGAGCAACTGGCCCGCCGTCCCGGTAACGAGGGCAAGGTGATCGTCACCATCATCTGCGACACCGGCGAGCGATACCTCTCCACGCCGCTGTTCGCCGACGCCTAGCGGCGGATCAGCAACTCCCGCGGCTCGCGGGCACGGAAGCCCAGCGCGCCGAGGAACGCCCGGGCATCGGGCGTGTCCTCCGGCTCGGTGAGCAGGTGGGTGCCGCCCGCCACGCGGGTGGCACGGGCTGCCGAGTCGATCAGCATGCGCCCCACCCCGCGTCGGCGCTCGTCGGGTACCACGCCCAACCACCACACGATTCCCTCGGGCACCTGGGTGAAGCAGAACCCGATGATGCGCTCACCGCGCAGGGCCACCGTGAAGTCGCCGTATCCCGCGCCCTGGGCATAGCCGGTGGGGCGCCCCATGGCACGGTAGATGGCCAGCCCGTCGAGCGCGTCGAACTCCGCGTCCTCGTACCGGTCCGCCATCGCGTTGTCGTAGGTGAGCAGCCGCACGCCGTCCGCCGGTGGTGCATCGGGCATGCGTTCGATCGCGCGGCTCATCGGGATGGTCGTCGCATAGGGCTCGAATCCGGCGTCGCGCAGCAGGGCGCCCGCGGGATCGCCGGGGGCCAGAGCGACGTCGTACGGGGGATCTGCGGGGATCGCCTCGAGCAGTGCCGCGAGCGCAGCGGCATCCCGCACGCGCAGGTTGTCCAGCCGCACCGCGCGCGCGGTGGGCGATGGCCCCGTCTGGCAGGCGGCCCCGTCTGCGGTGACGCTAGAGAAGGTAGGCCTCCAGGTCGTCCACGCGCACGCCGGTGTCCTCCAGCCACTCCCGCGCCCCGGCGACGTCGTCGGCGTCGCCGCTGATCTCCAGGATCACCCAGCCCGTGCGATCGCGTACGTCCGCGCGCCGTATGTTGCACACGACGTCGTGCTCGGTGGAGAGCCGGTGGACGATCGGTTCGCGCACCAGTGTCTCCGGGAATGTCAACCTCACGCGGATGCTTGGCACCGTCGATGCTCCCCCCGGCCGGGGCGTGAATATACTCGCCCCATGAGCACCGGACTGCTGTCCCGTATGCGCGCCGCGCTCCGGCGGGACCTCGACGCCGCGCGTGAGCGCGACCCCGCCGCCCGCTCCACCACGGAGCTGGTCCTGACCTACCCCGGCCTGCACGCCGTGTGGATGCATCGCGCGGCGCACGGGCTGAACAGCCGCGGGTGGCAGCTACCCGCGCGGGTGGTGAGCCAGGTGTCCCGCTTTGCCACCGGAATCGAGATACACCCGGGCGCCACGATCGGCCCCGGGTTCTTCATCGACCACGGCATGGGCGTGGTGATCGGGGAGACCGCGGAGATCGGTGAGGACGTCACCGTGTACCAGGGCGTCACGCTCGGCGGCACCGGCAAGCACGCCGGCAAGCGCCACCCCACGCTGCGTGATGGGGTGATCGTGGGGGCCGGGGCCTCCGTTCTCGGGCCACTGGAGATCGGCGAGGGCGCCAAGATCGGCGCCGGGTCCATCGTGGTGAAGGACGTCCCCCCGAACTCGACGGTCGTCGGGAACCCCGGTAAGCCCGTGGTGGTGGACGGCCAGCGCGTGGACCCGGAGAAGATCCATCACCCTGATCTCGATCACACCCGGCTGCCCGATCCCGTCGCCGATGCGCTCGACTGCCTGATCGAGAGGGTGGAGGAGCTCGAGGCCGAGATCGCCGCGCTCCGCGCAGGTGTGGAGCCCCCGCCGAGCATGGGCGACGGCGACTGCCGCGAGAGGGTGAAGGCCGGTATCCGCGAGGCGCGTCGGGCCCCCCGCGACGCCGCCTGAGCGCGCCGCGGGGCCGTCCGCGGGCGTCCGCCCGCGGCGCTACCTTTGCCCGGTGAGCGAGGAACTCCTCAAGGGCCTCAACGCTCCGCAGCGCGAGGCCGTGCTCCACGGCGACGGCCCGCTGCTGGTGCTGGCAGGGGCGGGCAGCGGCAAGACCCGGGTCATCACCCACCGCATCGCGCACCTGGTGCGCGACCGGGGCGTCCCGCCGGCCGCGATCCTGGCAATCACCTTCACCAACAAGGCCGCTGGCGAGATGCGCGAGCGCATTGGCGCGCTCATCGGGCCCGCCGCCTCGGGCCTCTGGGCCTCCACGTTCCACTCGGCGTGCGCGCGCATGCTGCGTATCGAGCACCAGGCCGCGGGGTATGACCGCGCCTTCTCGATCTACGACG
>JAUROO010000092.1 GCA_030829765.1 Miltoncostaeales bacterium
AGCCTCCACCTTGGCGTCGATCTCCGACTGCGGGGCCTCCACGATGGACGCGCCGTTGCGCATGGTCGGCGTGCCCGAGATGCTGTTGCGGGCGATGCGGTCCTTGTCGGTGGTGATCGCCTGCTCCATGATGCCCAGCAGGCGCGGCACCGACCGCACGTTGGTGGTGATGTTGTCGGCGAAGATGCTCGCGTACGCGGGGATCTCCGGCAGGTTCCCGAAGCGGTTGGTCTGGCGCTTCAGCTCCGACAGGAACGCCTGCTGGCGCGCGATGCGCGCGAAGTCCGAGTCGGTGTGCCGATAGCGCACGTAGTCGAGGGCGTCCACGCCGTTCAGGCGCTGGTAGCCGGGCTTGAGATCGATCTCCTCGTAGTCGTCGATGCCGTCACCGGGCACGTTCTTGTGGAAGTACTTGCGATCGACGTCCAGGTACACCCCACCCACCTGATCCACCAGCTTCTCGAATCCATCGAAGTCGATGTTCACGAAGTAGTTGATGGGCTGGCCGGTCAGCGACTTGATGGTCTCGATCGTCTTGGCCGGACCACCTGCCGAGAACGCGGCGTTGATCTTGTCCGTGCCATAGCCGGGAATGTTCACGTACAAGTCACGGGGGAAGGACAGCATCGAGATAAAGCCCCTGTCACCGTCCATCCGCAGGAGGATCAGCGAATCGGACCGGCCGGGGTCACCCGCGCCCTCCGCGCCCGCGCGCTTGTCGGAGCCGATCAAGAGGATGTTGACCGGCCGGCCGGGCACGTCGGGGTCCACGGCCTTCTGGGCGTCAATCACCAGCTTGGTGTCGGGACTGGCCTTGCCCAGGGTGTTGTCCAGCAGCTGGTAGCTGGCCACGGCCAGGCCGGCGCCCGCGCCCACCACCAGGAATGCCAGCCACATGAACACCCACGGCCAGCGGCGGCGGCGGCGCGGCACGCGGTACCAGCGCGCCGGGCGCTCGGCGTCGTCCAGTTCCACGTCGGGGTCGGGAGGGGTGCCCTGGTCGTCGCTCACGCGCGCGCCCCCGCTCCGCGACCCGTGGTCGCGCCCTCGGGCGCCGCCGTGGCGGCCGCCTGCGCGAACTCCCTGATTGCCTGCCGGTAGGCCATCAGGCTGGGGATCTCCACGTACTCATCGGGACCATGATGCCCGGCGCCGCGGGGGCCAAACTCCACGGCGGGTACGCCCACCTTCAGGAACGCCACGGCATCCGACGCGCCGTCGCGCCCCACCGACGTGGCCGAGGAGTCATGTCGCGACGCGCAGTCCACCAGCGCGGCCACCAGCGGGTGCGCCGGGTCGGTGTCGGCCGGCGGGCGGGCGATCGCCACCTCCACGGATGCCGCCCCCACCTCGCGGGCCTGCCGCAGGATCTCGTCGGGGTCCTGCCCCGGCAGGTAGCGCACGTCCACGTGCATCAGGCAGTGGTCGGGAACCTTGTTCACCGCGTCGCCACCCTCGATGCGCCCCAGGTTGACCGACGGGCGCGCGAACAGGCGCGTGGATGCCCGCGTGAAGGGAAGCGACTCCAGGCGCCGGTACACCTCCAGCGCGCGCACGATGGCGTTATCGCCCAGCCAGGGCGTGGACCCGTGCGCGGAGCGGCCCTCCACGCGCACCTCGAGGATCATGACGCCCTTCGCCTGCACCCCCACCTGCATGTCGGTGGGCTCGCCGCACACCACGATGTCCGCGCGCATTCCGCGGTCCACCAGCATCTCCGTGGCGTTCGGCCCCGGCTGGGTGCGCTCCTCATCCGGCACGATCACCAGGTCCACCTGCACACCGCTGGGCGGTGCCGCGGCCAGGTCGGAGGTGGCGAGCATCATCGCGCCGAGGGCGGCCTTCATGTCGTATGCGCCGCGCCCGATCAGCCGATCACCGTCAATGCGGGGTGAGAACTGCCCGGGGTTGCCCGGCACGACATCCATGTGGCCGTTCAGGATCACCCTGACGGGCCCGGAGCCGGCGGTGGCCACCAGGACCTCGCGGTCCCCCAGGTCGTGTCGGCGGAGATCGACGCCCCTGCCCTCCAGCCATCCGGCGGCGAAGTCCATCGCCACGGCGAGTCCTGCCGGGTCGGAGGTGTCATGGGCGATGAGCCGCTCGGCGAGACGGACTTCATCCACGTGGGCGAGCATAGCCAATGGCCCGGGCGCCCCGGGAGCCCGGGGTTCCCGTTCAGCTGCGGATCGTGCGGATATCGCGATCGATCTCCGGCACCGGGTGCGCGATGGACCACGCCCCCCACCCCAGCAGGCACATCGATGCGATTCCGAGGCTCCAGCCAATGCCGAGCGCCCCCGCCACCGCGCCGAATGCCACCGACCCGACGGCGATCGGCGTGATCACCGACAGCTGGTAGAAGCCCAGCATGCGCCCCAGCATCTGCGAGGGGGACGACAGCTGTATCGCCGTGTTGGTGAGGGTGAGTATCCAGATCCAGAACGAGCCCGCCACCAGCATTCCCGGCACGCTCACCCACAGCACCGGCGAGGCTGCCACCACGCCGAGGGCCGCCCCGAATCCCAGGGTGCCGATGGGGATCGCCAGATGGCGCGGCAACCCGCGTCCGGACAGCACCTGCAGCGCCCACGCGCCTGCCAGGGCACCGGCGCCCATGGCGCCCAGCAACAGCCCCAGCGCCACCGGCCCGCCGCCCACGCGGCGTGCCACCACGGGCGCGAGCTCCTGGATGGGCCCGGCGAACACCATGAACGCGAACATGCCCACCAGCAGGCGCCGTGCCGCGGCGTCACCCATCGCATACGTCAGCGCCGTCCGCAGCCGCTCCGGCACCTTGCTGCCCTGCTGCACGTGCGGGGCCGCGATCAGCGCCCCCACCAGAGCGAGGAACGAGCAGGCGTTCAACAGGAAGCACCACGTGGCGCCCGCGAAGGCCAGGGTCACCCCGCCCAGGAGGGGCCCGATGGCGCGGGCCACGTTGATGCCGGCGGCATTCAGCGCCACCGCCTCCTGCAGCCGGGCGGTTGGTACAAGGGCCGGCACGAGGGCCAGCACGGAGGGAAGCCCGATCGCGAAGGCCGCGCCCATCACCGTGGTGGCCACGAATATCGCGCCCACCGACAGATGGCCCGTGCCGGCGAGCACCCCAAGCGCCACGGCCCCAAGCGCCTCCACCGAGAAGGTCGTGATGCCCACCCGCCGCCAGTCGTAGCGGTCGGCGATCTTCCCTCCCCACGCGGACAGCACGAACGCCGGCGCGCGGTAGGCCAGGGCCAGCAGGCCCACCATGGTGGCGCTGCCGGTGATCTGCAGCACCAGCCAACCCGCGGCGACGGCCTGGAACCACGTGCCGCCGTTCGACAGCACGCTGCCGGCCCACACGTTGCGGAAGGCCGGGACGCGCAGCACGGCAGGTATTCCGAGGGCTCCGGCCACGGACGAACGCTAACCGAGCCCGGGCACCCGGCGGGCGGAGCGCGTGATGGGCGGAGGGAATACCCCAGCGCTCCGCCCGCCGGGTGCGCAGACGCAGATCGGGAATCCCCCCGGAACGCTGCGAGGGGCCCTCTCGGGCCCCTCGCGTGCTTCACACGTTACCGCCCTCCGGGCTGTACGAAAGGCTGGTTCCTAGATAAGTCCCAGATCCTTTACAGCCTGGCGCTCCTCCTCGAGCTCGGCGACCGACCGCTCGATCCGGGGCTTCGAGAACGCGTCCATCTCGATGCCCTCGACCACGTTCCACTCGCCGCCCGCGCATGTGCACGGAAGGCCCACGATCAGGCCCTCGGGAGTGCCGTACTGGCCGGTCGACGGAACGCCCATCGACACCCAGTCACCCGCCGGGGTACCCAGCACCCAGTCGCGCATGTGGTCGATGGCGGCGTTGGCCGCCGAGGCCACGGATGAGCCGCCACGGGCCTCGATGATGGCGGCGCCACGGGTCTGCACGGTGGGGATGAAGGTGTCGGCCACCCAGGCCTCGTCCGAGATGGCGTCCCATGCGCTCTTCCCGGCGACCTTCGCGTGCACCACGTCGGGGTACTGCGTGGCCGAGTGGTTACCCCAGATCGTCATGTTGGTGACCTCGGCCACCTGCACACCGGTCTTCTGGGCGACCTGCGTCATGGCGCGGTTGTGATCCAGGCGCATCATCGCCGTGAAGCGCTCCTTCGGCACGTCGGGCGCGCTGTTCATGGCAATCAGTGCGTTGGTGTTGGCCGGGTTGCCCACCACCAGCACCTTGACGTCGTCGGCCGCGCGGTCGTTGATCGCCTTGCCCTGCACGGTGAAGATGGCGCCGTTGGCCTCGAGCAGGTCGCCGCGCTCCATCCCCTTGGTGCGCGGGCGCGCGCCCACCAGCAGACAGACGTTGGCGCCGTCGAACGCCTCGTTCGGATCATCGGTGCCCATCCAGCCGGACAGCAGCGGGAATGCGCAGTCGTCCAGCTCCATGCCGACGCCGTCCAGGGCGCCGCGGGCCTGCGGGATCTCGAGCATCCGGAGCTCGACGGGCGTGTCGGGGCCCAGCAGCTGACCGCTGGCGATCCGGAACAGGAGCGCGTAGCCGATCTGGCCGGCGGCTCCGGTGACGACGACGCGGACGGGACTTGCCAATGGATTCCTCCGTATTAGGAGGCGGCCTTGTCGACCACCTTGAGACGGTTCTCGGCGCGGCGGAGCGCGGCCGTGGCGGCAGCCAGGGCCGCCTCGTCGTCGCCCGCGGCCTCAACGGCCTCCTGGGCGGCGCTCAGGGCCAGCTCGGCGCGGGCCCGGTCGATGTCGCCGGCCACCTCGGCCTGCTCCACCATGATCAGAACGCGATCATCCTCGACCGCGATGTACCCCTCCGTGGTCGCCATGACCACCTCGGAGTCGTCCAGCATCTTGATGCGGGTGCTGCCCGGGCGGAGCACCGCGATGAGCGGCACGTGGCGCGGGAGGATTCCCACCTCGCCGCCCACGCTCGGCGCCACCACCATGGCGGCCACGCCGTCGTGCACCACGCCCTCCGGCGTGAGCACCTGCACGCCGACGCGCTTCTGCTCGGGCGAGCCCGTGCTCACGCGGCGGCCTTCGCCATCTCGGCACCCTTGGCGACGGCGTCCTCGATCGTGCCCACCAGCAGGAAGGCGCCCTCGGGGAGGTCATCGTGCTTGCCGTCGATGATCTCCTGGAAGCCGCGGACCGTGTCGCGCAGGCTCACGTAGGCGCCCGGGGTGCCCGTGAAGGCCTCGGCCACGTGGAAGGGCTGGGACAGGAACCGCTCAATGCGGCGTGCGCGGCCGACGGTGAGCTTCTGCTCGTCGGTCAGCTCGTCCACGCCGAGGATGGCGATGATGTCCTGCAGGTCCTTGTACTCCTGAAGGATCTCCTGCACCCGTGTGGCCACGTGGTAGTGGTCCTCGCCCACGACGGTGGGCTCCAGCGCGGTGCTGGTGGAGTCCAGCGGGTCCACGGCCGGGTAGATGCCCTTCTCCGCGATCGCGCGGTTCAGCACGGTCGTGGCGTCGAGGTGGGCGAACGACGCGGCCGGCGCCGGGTCGGTCAGGTCGTCGGCGGGCACGTAGATGGCCTGCACCGACGTGACCGACCCGTTCCGGGTGGAGGTGATGCGCTCCTGCAGGTTGCCCATCTCGGTCTGCAGGGTGGGCTGGTAGCCCACGGCCGACGGCATGCGGCCGAGAAGAGCCGACACCTCGGAACCGGCCTGCACGAACCGGAAGATGTTGTCGATGAACAGCAGCACGTCCTGACCGCCGACATCACGGAAGTACTCGGCCATGGTGAGACCGGTCAGGGCCACGCGCAGGCGGGCGCCCGGCGGCTCGTTCATCTGGCCGTACACCAGGGCGGTCTTCGAGATGACGCCCGACTCCTTCATCTCGAGCCAGAGGTCGTTGCCCTCGCGGGTGCGCTCGCCCACGCCGGCGAACACCGACAGACCGCCGTGCTCCTGGGCGATGTTGTGGATGAGCTCCTGGATGAGCACGGTCTTGCCCACGCCGGCCCCGCCGAACAGGCCCACCTTGCCGCCCTTCACGTACGGGGCGAGCAGGTCGATGACCTTGATGCCCGTCTCGAAGATCTCGGAGGTGGGGCTGAGTGCGTCGAACGCCGGGGGCTCGCGGTGGATGGGCCAGTCCTCGGATGCACTGACCGGACCGCCCTCGTCGATGGCGTCACCCAGGACGTTGAAGATGCGGCCCAGGGTGGGCTCGCCCACCGGCACCGAAATGGGGGCACCGGTGTCGGTCACCTGGGTGCCGCGCGCGAGGCCGTCCGTGGTGTCCAGCGCCACGGCGCGCACCTTGTCGTCGCCGAGCAGCTGCTGCACCTCGGCGACGAGGGTCGTCCCGTCGGGGCGGGTGATCTCCAGGGCGTTGTAGATGCCCGGGAGGTCATCGGTGAACCGGACGTCGAGCACGACGCCCTTGATCTCGAGGATCGTCCCGGTGTTCTTCCCGTTGGTGCTCATCAGGCTGAGAATCCGTTCGTCGTTGGGTCTAGCTGAGGGCGTCGGCTCCCGCGACCACCTCGAGGATCTCCTGGGTGATCGCGGCCTGCCGGGCGCGGTTCATCGCGAGCGTGAGGTCCGCGATGAGCTGCTCCGCATTGTCGCTTGCATTGCTCATGGCCGTGCGCCGGGCGGCGTGCTCGGCCGCGGCGCTCTCGAGGAGCGCCCGGTAGATCGTGGTGTTCACGAAGGTCGGAAGCAGGTCGGACAGAAGCGCGAGCGGCTCCGGCTCGAACTCCGCGAGGGCCTTCGAGAACACCGGCTCGGTGTCCGGATCGTCGTCGTCGTCCTCCACGACATCCCGCGGCACCGGCAGCAGCTGCTCGGCCGTCACGCGCTGCTCCACGAGCGACTTGAACTCGTTGAACACCAGCACCACGCGGTCGGTCTCCTGCTCGAGGTACCGCTGGCCCACGAAGTCGGCCACCCTCGTGGCGTCGGCGAACGTGGGCTCGGACGAGAAGCCCTGGAAGTCGTTGTCCAGCACCTTGCCGCGGAAGCGCAGCGTCCCGCCGCCCTTCTTGCCCACGGCCGTGAACACGACCTCGTCGAAGCCCTCCTCCAGCAGCGCGTCGGCCTCCTGCAGCGCCCGGCGCACCACGTTCACGTTGAACGCGCCGGCCAGGCCGCGGTCGCCCGTGACCACCAGCACGGCAGCCCGGCGGGTTTCCTCGCGCTCGTCCAGCAGCGGGATGCCGTTCAGGTTGCCGGCACGGCGGGCCGCGCCGGCCATGAGGCGCCGCATGCCCTTGGCGTACGGACGCAGCGCCTCGATCCGGCCCTGCGCGCGCCGCAGCTTCGCCGACGCCACCAGCTCCATGGCACGGGTGATCTTGCTCGTGCCCGTGACCGAGGTGATGCGCTGCTTGATGTCCTGCTGGCTCGGCACTAGGCCGCGGCCTCCCCGGCAGCCGGGGTGCCAATCAGGCGCTTCATGAGGCCCTCGAGGAACGAGCCGAGCTTGGCCTGGGCGTCGTCGGGCAGGTCCCGGGTGTCGCGGATACCCGCGAGGATCGTGCCCTCGTCACGCAGCGCCGACCGGATCTCCTCGTTCACACGGGGGATGTCACCCGGCTCCACGCCGTCCAGGAACCCACGGCCGGCGGCGAAGATGATCGCCACCTGCTCCTCGACCGGCCACGGCTGGAAGGCGGGCTGGTTGAGGCTGGCCACCAGGCGCGCGCCGCGGGCCAGCGTCTGCTGGGTGGCGGCGTCGAGCTCGGAGCCGAACTGCGCGAAGGCCTCGAGGTCGCGGTACTGCGACAACTCGATCTTCAGGCGGCCGGCCACCTTGCGCATGGCCTTGATCTGCGCATTGCCGCCCACGCGGGACACCGAGATGCCCACGTTCACGGCCGGGCGGATGCCCGAGTAGAAAAGCTTCGCCTCGAGGAAGATCTGCCCGTCGGTGATCGAGATGACGTTGGTCGGGATGTACGCCGACACGTCACCGGCCTGGGTCTCGATGATCGGCAGCGCCGTGAGCGATCCGCCGCCCAGATCGTCACTCAGCTTGCAGGCGCGCTCCAGCAGGCGGGAGTGCAGGTAGAACACGTCGCCGGGGAACGCCTCGCGACCCGGCGGGCGGCGGAGCAGCAGGGACATCTGGCGGTAGGCGTCGGCCTGCTTCGACAGGTCGTCGTAGATGCACAGCGCGTGCTGCCCGTTGTAGAGGAAGTACTCGGCCATGGCGGCACCGGCGTACGGGGCCAGATACTTGAGCGGCGCGCTCGCAGCGGCGCTTGCGACCACCACGGTGGTGTATTCCATCGCCCCGGCCTCGCGCAGGCGCTCCACCACCTGTGCCACCGTGGACGCCTTCTGGCCGATGGCCACGTAGAAGCACTTCACGTCCTGGCCGCGCTGGTTGATGATCGTGTCGATGGCGATGGTGGTCTTGCCCGTCTGGCGGTCGCCGATGATCAGCTCACGCTGGCCACGACCGACCGGGATCAGGGCGTCGATCGCCTTGATGCCCGTCTGCAGCGGCTCGGTCACCGGCTGGCGCTGCACCACGCCCGGCGCCTTGAACTCCACGGGGCGGAACTCCGACGCCTGAATGGGGCCGCGGCCGTCGAGCGGGTTGCCCAGCGGATCCACCACGCGGCCCAGCAGGGCCTCGCCCGCCGGCACCTGGATGACCTTCCCGGTGCGGCGCACCGGGTCGCCCTCCTTGATGAGGGTGTCCTCACCCAGGAGCACCACGCCGACGTTGTCCTCCTCGAGGTTCAGGGCGAGGCCGGACACGCCGTGCGGCAGTTCGAGCATCTCGAGGGCCAGCACCGAGGGGAGGCCGTGCACGCGGGCGATTCCGTCACCCACCTGCAGGACGGTCCCGACCTCGTCGGCCTCGGCGACGCCCTCGTACTGCTCGATCTGGGCGCGGAGAACCTTGGTGATCTCGTCGGGGCGGAGCTTCATCGGTCGGTGAATACCTTTCTGGGTTGGTGCGGCGGTGCCGCGCGTCAGGCCTCGACGGCGGTGGACAGATCGACGGGCGCGGTCTCCAGCGAGCGACGCATCTCCTCAAGCCGGGTACGGAGCGACGCGTCCACGACGACATCGCCCACGCGCAGCACGAGCCCGCCGATGATCGACGGATCCACGGTCTCCTCGAGCTCGGCGTCACGGCCCGTCTGGGCGCGCACCTTGTCGCGGATCTTCTCGCGCAGGTCGGGCGTGAGCGGCACCGCGGTCACCGCGGTCACCACCACGCGCCCCTCGGCCGCGTCGACCCGGCGGCCATAGGCGGCGACGACCTCGTCGATCTCCGCGATCCGGCCACGGTCGAGCAGCACCTGCACGAACCCGAGGGACACCGGGTGGGCGCCCTCCATGAGGTCGGCGACGGCCGCCCTCTTGGCCGTCGCATCGATCTCGGGGCTCGTGAGTGCGTCGCGCAGTTCGGTACCGGGTGCCATCGCGCCGGCGAACTCAGTGAGCTCGCTGCGCACCTCGTCAACGGCGGACTGCGCCTCGGCGGCCTCGTACAGGGCCTCCGCGTATGTGGCCGCGACGCTCATCAGGCCTTCTGCAGCCCGCTGAGGTCGGCGTCGGCAAGAGCCTCCTCGACCAGCGCACGGTGATCGTCATCGGACAGGGACTTCCTCGTCACCTTCTCGGCGGCGGTCAGCGCGAGCACAACCACCTCGTCGCGGATCCCCGCCACGGCCGCCTGGGCCTGGGCGTCGATCTGCGTCTGGGTGTCGCTCACGATGCGCTCCCGCTGCTCCTGGGCCTGGCCGACGATTTCCGTCTTCTGGCGCTCGCCTTCACGGCGACCTGCATCGCGCAGCTCATCGGCGTCGCGTCGGGCCTCGGCCAGCTTGGCCTTGTACTCGTCGAGGAGCCTCACGGCCTCATCCCGGCTGGACTCGGCCTCCTCGATGGATGCGGAGATCGAGGAGCGGCGCTTCTCGATCGCCTCGCCCACCGGGCCGAATACGAACTTCTTGAGGATGAGGAGGGTGAGCAGGAAGACGACGACGGTCCAGATCATGAGACCCGGACTCACCTCGAGGAGCGGATTCGCCCCCACGGGATCGACGCCTGAAAGTGGACCCATTGCCTAGACCAGGAAGAAGGCGACGAAGCCCATGAGCAGGGCGTAGAACGTGATCGCCTCGGTAAGGGCAAGGCCAAGGAACGTGATGGAGAGCAGGTCACCGCGCAGCTCGGGCTGGCGGGCGACCGACTCCACGGTCTTGCCGAAGATGTAACCGACGCCGATACCCGGGCCGATCGCGCCCAGGCCGGTCGCGAGACCGAGCGTGAGAGCCTTGGATGCGTCGACGATGCTGCCTTCGAGAGCCACGTGGCCTCCTGTGTGGTGAATTGCCTTCTAGTGCTCGGACATCGCTGCGTAGCCGATGTAAATACCGGACAGCAGGGCGAAGATGAATGCCTGCAGGCCGGCGATCAGCACGAGCTCGAACACGTAGAAGAAGAGGGCGAAGGGAATCCCGAGGACACCGAGGAGGCTGCCCACGAGGATCGAGAAGCCCGCGGCCATGATGATCAGAAGGTGACCGGCGAGCATGTTTGCGAAGAGTCGCACCGAGAGGCTGATCAGGCGGAGCACCTGCGACAGCAGCTCGAGCACGAAGATGAAGGGCGTGATGCCCTTGCTGGAACCCGGCGGGATCAGGGTCTTGAAGTACCCGATGAACCCGTGGGTGGAGAAGCCTTCGTAGAGGAAGGCGACGAACGTCATGAGGGCCAGGGCGAGCGTCACGTTGATGTTCGCGGTGGCCGCGTACAGCCCGAGGTCGCCCACCACCACGAAGGTGTCGGTGTGGGGGGCCGTGGGCAGGGGGATGAACGAGATGAGGTTGTTGACCACGATGAAGAGGAAGAGCGTGGCCAGGTACGGGAACCACTTCTTGAACACGTGCTGGGGCAGCGATGCCCCGGCGATCTGCTCCTCCGAGAACTCGTAGGCGATCTCCAGCACGTTCTGCGACCGGTTCGGCTTCATCTTCAGGCCGCCGCGCACCACCAGTATCCCGAAGAGGATGATGATCGCGCTCGACAGGACCATGTAGAAGACGGCCTTGTTGATGCTGAGGTCGATGGGACCCAGTTCAAGCGGTACCCACGCCGTGAGCTCGAACTCATCCTGCGGCTTGAACTCCTCCGCCGCCGACGCCAGGGCCGGCGATGCGAGCAGCATGGCCACGACGCCGAGGGCCCACCAGCGCACGCGGGTCAGGTAACCCGTCACTCGGCGTCCCCCCCGGCCGGCGCGTTGGCCTTCTCGCGGGCGGCGAACGCGATCGCGCGGCCCAGCAGGTCGGCGGTGAACGCGGCCAGGAAGACGGCGGCACCCACCAGGGCGACGGTTTCGTCGAAGCGCAGGGCCGTGATGAACAGCACCCCTGCCACGGTCCAGGCGCGGATGATGAAGGAGATGCCCGTGATGCCGACGGCGGCGGTCTGCCCCATCTTCATCGCGCTCTTGGCGGTGAACAGCTGTACGGCCCAGTTGGCGATCCACAGTGCGGTACCGAGCACCCAGCCGTTCAGCGGCCCGCCGAGGGCGAGCACCACGGGCAGGGCAACCAAGCAGGCGAGGATGCTGGCGGCGGTCGCGATGATCGTGACGCGACGCGGCGCTTCCTTGGAAGCGCGCGCAGGCGCGAAGTGATCTGCAGCCTGGCCAGGGGCGGCTGAGATGATGCTCTTCCCTCCGGGCGTGGAACAGTCGCCGCGGAACCGCGGCAACGGGCGGGAGCATACCCATCAGCCGCCCGGGCGCCCCGCGCACGGCACCCGCTGCGGGGTGACAGGCGTCCCGCGTTCACGGGAAAAAGACCTAGCGCTTGGTGGTGGCCACCTCATCGCCCGACGCCCGGCGGCGGCGGACGATCTGCACCACCGGCTCGCTGCGCCACTTGAGGATCTCGAGCACGTACACCAGGTACACGGCGCCGGCCAGCCCCGCGGCCGCGATCACCGCCAGCAGGGCCGCCCAGCCCGGGTTCCAGTTGCCGCTGCCATCGGTGTAGGGCACGAAACGCATGGCCAGGGCGAGAGCCGACATGAGGCCGGTCCAGGCGTAGATGGCCAGCACCGTGCGGCGCTGGCTCCACCCGATGGCGAGGAACCGGTGGTGGAAGTGGCTCTTGTCCGCGGAGTACACCGGGTTGCCGTGCTTGATGCGCTTGAGGATCACGAAGGAGGTGTCGAGGATCGGGATGGCCAGCACCACGAGGGGCAGCACGATCGCCACCGCCGCGGCGCTCTTCATCACCCCGCTGATCGCGATGCCCGCCAGCATGAAGCCCAGGAACATCGACCCGCCGTCGCCCATGAACGTGCGGGCCGGGTTGAAGTTGAACCGGAGGAACGCCAGGCACGCCCCGGCGAGCGCGGCGGCCAGGATCGCCGCATCGGCGCGCCCGAGGGACGCCGCGATGATCGCGAAGGTCGTTGAGCCGATGCCCACCACCCCGGCGGCCAGGCCGTCCATGCCATCGGTGAAGTTGATGATGTTCACGATCGCCACGAACCACAGGATGGTGAGCGGGTACTGGGCCGCCCCCAGGTCGAACGCGCCCACGAAGGGCAACGTGAGGTGATCGATGGTGAGACCCGCGGCCACGGGCACCGCGGCGCACGCCACCTGCCCCACCAGCTTCACGGCGGGCTGCATGCCCAGGATGTCGTCGGCCATGCCGAGTGCCGCCACCAGCACGCCACCGGCGATCAGCCCGCGCACGGCGGGGTCGCCGGGAAGGAACCACACGGCGGGCAGCAGGAAGCCCAGGACGATCGCGAGGCCGCCGAGCCGGGGCACGGGGTGCTCATGGATGCGCCGCGCCGACGGCTGGTCCACGGCCCCCACCCGCCGCGCGAGAGCCATGGTGGCGGGCGTGAGCATCAGCACCACGATGGCCGCTGCGATCGCGCTGAGTATGGGGATCAGCGTCGTGGTCATGTCATCAGGCGGCCGCGCACGGCCGACGGATCCTCATTCTACGATCGGCACCCGGGCACCTGCGCATACCCGGGCACCCGGTGTCAGTGACGCGGCCGGTGGTACAGGCCCGCGCCCCACGCCGACAGGGCCTCCCCCAGCAGGGCCACCAGCGGCATCGTGACCGGCGCCAGCGGCCCGCTGGCCACCACGGGGTTGCGGCGCCGGCGGTCCAGTACGCGCACCACCCGGGCGGCCACCGACCCCGCCGATTCCGTCGGCATGAGCCGCGGCAGGTCCTTGCCCCACCCCAGGCGGTGGAACGGCGTGCGCACCGGACCCGGGCAGATCGCGAACGCCCGCACCCCGGTGCCGCGCAGTTCCCCGTGCAGGCCCCGCACGAGCCGCATCTCGAACGCCTTCGTGGCCGCGTAGGTGGACATGAAGGGGATCGCCTGCGATGCGGCCGCCGAGGACATCACCACCAGGTCGCCCCGGCCGTTCGCCACCATGCCCGGCAGCACGTGCGCGGCCAGGTCCACCACCGCCACGCAGTTCAGGCGCACCTCGCGCACCTCCTGCTCGCGGTCGAGGTCGCTGAACCGCCCCTGCGTACCGATGCCCGCATTCAGCACCGCCACCTCCAGGGGCCCGCGCAGCTGATCAAGCACGCCGCGCACCGCGGCGCGCCCCTCCTCGCGCGAGAGATCGGCGGCCACCCCGCGTACCTCCACGCCGTGCTCGCGGCGGGCCTGCTCAGCGAGGGCCGCCAGCCGGTCGCCCCGGCGCGCCACCACCACCAGCGGATGGCCGCGCCGCGCGAGCCGCAGGGCCACCTCTGCCCCGATCCCTGACGACGCGCCGGTCACCAGAGCCCAACCGCGGGCGTCAGACCTCATGCGCGCTCCGCCCGCTCCGTGCCCCGGCTCCGGGGCCGGGCAGGTATGCCTTCGGTCGCGCATCGGAAGTGCGAGTCATCGGGGCTCCGCCCCGGGACAGGGCATCGTTTCGTCTTCCCTCCGGCATACCTGCCCGGCCCCCTCGGCACGCGACGCATGCCGGGGGCACGCCGCGCCGCCGTCACACGCGGGTGGTCTCGGCGATGAGCTGCGGGTACAGCGGGAACCGCGCGCCCAGGGCGATGCTGCGCTGGCGCAGGGCATCCAGGTCGGCGTCGGTGGCATCCGGCGCGAGCGCCTCGGCGATGATGGCGCCCACCTCGCGCAGTTCGGCAGGGCCCATTCCCCGGGTGGTGAGCGCGGCGGTGCCGATGCGCACGCCCGAGGTCACCGTGGGTGGGCGCTCGTCGAAGGGCACGCCGTTCTTGTTCACCGTGATGCCGGCGCGGTCCAGGCGGGCCTCGCCATCCACGCCGGTGAGCGGGGTGGATGACAGGTCCACCAGCACCAGGTGGTTGTCGGTGCCACCGGTCACCAGGGCCACGCCGTTCGCCATGAGCACCTCGGCCATGGCAGCGCAGTTGTCCACGGTGCGCTGCTGGCGCTCGCGGAACTCCGGGGTGAGGCACTGGCCGAATGCGATGGCCTTACCGGCGATCACGTGCATCAGGGGGCCGCCCTGCAGCCCCGGGAACACCGCACGGTCGATGGCGCTTGCAAACTCCTCGTCGCACATGATGAATCCGGCGCGCGGGCCGCCCAGTGTCTTGTGCATGGTCGAGGTGACCACATGGGCGATTCCCACCGGGCTCGGGTGCACGCCGCCGGCCACCAGACCCGAGATGTGCGCCATGTCCACCATGAGGCGGGCACCCACCTCGTCGGCGATCTCACGGAACGCCGGGAAGTCCAGCTCGCGGGGGTAGGCGCTGGCACCGGCCACGATCAGCTTCGGCTTCACCTCGTGGGCCTGACGGCGGATCTCATCCATGTCGAGGCGACAGGTGCCGGGGCTCACCCCGTAGCCGTGGAACTCGTACATGCGGCCCGAGAAGTTCACCTTGAGTCCGTGGGTCAGGTGGCCCCCGTGCGCCAGCGACATGCCCATCACGCGGTCGCCCGGTTCGATCAGCACGCTGTAGGCAGCCTCGTTGGCGGTGCTGCCCGAGTGCGGCTGCACGTTCACGTGGTCGCAGCCGAACAACTCGGTGGCGCGGGCGATGGCGAGGTCCTCCACCTCGTCCACCACCTCGCAGCCCCCGTAATAGCGCTTGTGCGGAAGCCCCTCCGCGTACTTGTTGGTGAGCACCGACCCCACCGCCTGCAGGATCGAGATGCTCGTGAAGTTCTCGCTCGCGATCATCTCGAGCGTCTCGGCCTGCCTCTCGAGCTCCCGGCGCATCAGCGCCGCGACGGCCGGATCGGCCTCGGAGACATCCTGGGACAACTGGCTCTCGGGATCGAAGAAGCTCACGCGCGCGCTCCGGCGTTCGACTGCTGGGGAACGCCCCTAGGGTAACCCACGAACCGGGGGAGGCCGGGGCCCCCGTTCAGGGCATCCGACCCCAGATGGCGCGTGGAATGCCCGCGAGGTCGGCGCGCGATCCGATGTCCGCGAAGCCCGCGGCGGCGAGGATGTCGGCGACCGCCCCCGCCTGCCCGTCCCCCGCCTCCAGCACCACGAGGCCGCCGGGGTTGAGCACGGCCGTCGCCTCATGGACCACCCGATGGTGGTCCTCCGTGCCGAGCGGGCCGGCGACGAGGGCGGCGACCGGCTCATGCCGCAGGGCAGGGAAGGCGTCCATGTCCTCCGGCACGAGATAGGGCGGATTGGACACCACCACGTCGAACGGCTCGCCTGCCACGGCGGCCAGGCCGTCGCTCTCCAGCATGCGCACGCGGGGCTCCAGGACCGGATGGGCGGCGAGGTTGCGGCGCGCCACGGCAAGGGCCTCCGGGCTGCGCTCGAGGGCGGTCACCGACACGTCGGGCCGCAGGTCGGCCACCGAGAGTGCGATGGCCCCCGATCCGGTTCCCCAGTCGGCGATCGCCGCGCCCTG
>JAUROO010000093.1 GCA_030829765.1 Miltoncostaeales bacterium
GCGCCGCCCGCGCCGCGCATGACCAGCGCGCAGAAGTGCTTCCGCACGCTCGACATCGATCAGGTGGGGCGCACCGCGCGTCACCTGACCTTCTTCGAGATGCTGGGCAACTTCTCGATCGGCGACTACTTCAAGGACGACGCCATCCGCTTCGGCTTCGAGCTCTCCACCGAGGTGCTGGGCTTCGACCCCGAGCAGATCTGGATCACGGTGTTCGAGGGCATGGACGGCGTTCCCGCCGACGACGAGGCCCTGGAGAAGTGGGTGGAGATGGGCATCCCGCGCGAGCGCATCCAGCGCCTGGGCGAGGAGGACAATTTCTGGAAGGCGGGCCCCACGGGGCCGTGCGGTCCCAACACCGAGCTCTACCTCGATCGCGGACCGGCCTTCGGCCCCGAGGGCGGACCGGTCACCGGAACGGACCGCTTCCTTGAGTACTGGAACCTCGTGTTCATGCAGTACGACCGCGCGGCCGATGGGTCGCTCGGCACCCTGCCCGCGCAGAACATCGACACCGGGGCGGGGCTCGAGCGCCTGGCCGCCATCCTGCAGGGCAAGGAGACGGTCTTCGAGACCGACGGCTTCCGGCCGCTCATCGCCTGGGCCGAGCAGGCATCCGGGCGCGGCTACGGCACCGATCCGCGCGTGGATCGCGCGATGCGCGTGCTGGCCGATCACGGGCGCGCCATGACCTTCCTCGCCGCTGACGGGGTGCGCCCGGGAAACGAAGGGCGCGACTACATCCTGCGTCGCATCATCCGGCGCGCGGTCAGCGAGGGGGCGTACCTGGGGCTCGCGCCCGAGCGCCTCACGGGGCTGGTGGATGTGGTGACCGACGGCTACGGGGACGGCTACCCCGAATTGCGCGCCGAGCAGTCGGAGGTGACCGACACGATCGGCGCGGAGGCCGAGCAGTTCGCCCGCACGCTCGAGCAGGGCACGCGCCTGCTGGGCGAGGTGATCGAGCGCTCCGCGCAGGGCGGGGTCATCTCGGGGGACGACGCCTTCCGCCTGCACGACACCTACGGGTTTCCGCTGGACCTCACCCGTGATGCCGCGGAGGAGCGCGGCATGAAGGTGGACGAGCAGGGATTCGAGCGGCTGATGGGCGAGCAGCGCGACCGCGCCCGCGCCGCCGGGCGCCGCGGCGCCGGGGCGCACCGCCCCGCCGCCGAGGCGCTCGCCGCACGCTCCGCATCCACGGCGTTCGTCGGGTACGACCGCCTCGAGGTGGTCACCACCGTGCTGGCCGTGGAGGACCAGGGCGATGGCACCGCGTTCATGAAGCTCGCCGACTCGCCCTTCTACGCGGAGGGCGGCGGGCAGGTGTCCGACCACGGCTGGATCGACGGCAACGCCGGGCACGCCGAGGTGCACGATGTCCTCCGCATCGGTGACGACCAGGTGCTGCGCGTATCGCTGGACGGCGACCTGCCCGAGGGCGCCCAGGTGACCGCGAGGGTGGACGCCGCCCGGCGCCACGCCACGCAGGCCAACCACACCGCCACCCACGTGCTCAACTGGGCGCTGCGCGGCGCGCTGGGGGACGGCGTGCGGCAGGCCGGGTCGTACGTGGGCCCCGACAAGCTGCGGTTCGACTTCACGCACCGGGGCCGGATCGAGCCCGAGGTGCTCGCCGAGATCGAGCGGCAGGTGAACGCCCGCGTGGCCGAGGACACCCCGGTGACCGCACGCGTGATGCCGCGGGGTGAGGCCGACGACCTCGGGGCCATCGGGCTGTTCGAGGAGAAGTACGGCGATGAGGTGCGCGTGGTGCAGGCCGGTGAGTTCTCGCGTGAGCTGTGCGGCGGTTGCCACGTGTCGCGTACCGGCGAGATCGGCCCGCTGGTGATCGCCTCGGAGGGCAGCACGGGCGCCGCGACCCGTCGCATCGAGGCGCTCACGGGTCTTGCGGCGCTCGAGTACCTGCGCGACCGCGAGGCCGCGCTCGCGGCGGAGGTCGCCGCGCGCGACGAGCGCATCCGTGCCCTCGAGGCCGACCTGAAGCGCGCCCGCTCCGGCCGGGTGGACGTGCACGCCGTTGCGGCCGGCGCGGAGGACGCGGGTGGGGCCCGTGTCCTCGCCGCCCAGGTGGAGGCCGCCGACATGGATGAACTGCTGCAGGTGACCGATCGCGTGAAGCAGGCCGTGGGCCCGGGCGCCGCGGTCGTGCTGGGGGCGGTTGCCGATGGCAAGGCGATGCTGGTGGCCAACTTCGACGATGCCGCAATTGCGGCGGGGCTGTCGGCGGCTGCCGTCATGCGCGAGGTGGCGCCCGTGGTGGATGGCGGCGGCGGCGGCAAGGACTCCATGGCCCGCGCGGGGGGCAAGGACCCGTCGCGGATGCCCGAGGCCATTGCGCACGCCTCCGAGGTGATGAGGGCGTCGGCCGGATGAAGGCGCTAGCCCTCGACCTCGGGCGCGCGCGCACCGGGGTCGCGGTCAGCGACCCCTCGGGCACGCTGGTACGCCCCCTCCCGGTGGTGCACGAGGTGGATCGCCCCGAGGGTGCGGCAGCCCTCGATGCCGTCATCGCCACGGAGCAGCCCGAGGTGATCGTCATCGGCCAGCCGCTGCTGATGTCGGGGGAGGCGGGGGAGCAGGCGCATCATGCGTCGTCATTCGCCGGGCGCCTGCGTCGCCGTGTGGCCGCCCGCGTGGTGCTGGTGGATGAGCGGCTGTCCACGTCCGAGGCCTCGCGGCGCATACGGGAGGCGGGGTCCTCCGCCGATCTGGACAGCGTCGCCGCGTGCGTGATCCTCGAGGCATGGCTGCGTTCCAACGCGGAGGCCGCATGAGCACCGACGGCACGCCGCGCCCGCCCTCGGGGCGCCGTGGCCCGTCGCGCGCGACACCTGCGGGTCGCAAGGTGCTCGCGGTCGTCGTCCCCATCCTGCTCCTGATCATCGCCGCCGGCGCGTTCTGGGCGTGGTCCGGTCGTGGCGGGTCCGATCCTGCGCCGACCACGTCCACCACGGCCGCGGTGGACGTGCTGTTCGTCGAGGGGCTGCGGCGCAGCGAGATGGCGGAGATCCTCCAGCGGAAGACCGGCATCCCGTCAGCCGACTACATGGCGGCCACCGACCCCTCGGCACGTGGGCAGAAGCTGGCCGGCACGGATGAGCCCACTTCGCTGGAGGGCTTCCTGTTCCCGGCCACCTACCCGGTGGACCCCTCGAAGCCCGTGTCCGCGCTGGTGGACTACCAGTTGGCCACCTATGCCGAGCGCACCAAGGGCATCAACTACTCGGCGGCAAAGAAGAAGAACCTCACGAAGTACGACGTCCTGATCATCGCGTCGCTGGTGGAGCGCGAGGCGAGCACCACGAAGGAGCGGCGCCTCGTCGCGGGCGTCATCGAGAACCGCCTGCGCGCAGGAATGCGCCTGGACATCGACGCAACGGTGCAGTACGCCGTGGGCTCGTGGAAGGCTGAACTGACGAAGGCCGACCTCGACATCGACTCGCCCTACA
>JAUROO010000094.1 GCA_030829765.1 Miltoncostaeales bacterium
CACTTGGCCACGCTCTCCAGCTCGTTGATGTTGGTCTCGGCCTTGATGAGGCGGGCCAGCTGGCCGGTGTAGTTCACCTCGGGCACGATGATGCGCGTGGCGTTGGCCACGAAGTCCTCGACGCGGCTGGCCGGGAAAGGCCCGAGCACGCGCGGGTAGAACGCGCCGACGGACAGCCCCTGCTCGGCCAGGCGGTCCACGGCCTCGCGCACCGGGCCGAAGGTGGATCCGAAGCCGATGAAGGCGACGTCGGTGGGCTGCTGCTCGCCGTGGGTGGCCACGCGCGAGGTCTCGCGGATGGGCTCCAGCTTGCCCAGGCGCTTGGTCTGCATGCCCAGGTGGATCTCAGGCGTGTAGCCGGGGTGGCCGTACTCATCGTGCTCGATGCCCGTGGCCACGTACATGCCGTCCGGCTCGCCCGGAAGACCCATCGGCGACACGCCGCTGTCGGTGTACTCGTACCGCTTGTAGTCCTCGCGGGCGATGCCGGCTGAGGTGGTGCGACGCTTGATGTCCAGCGCATCCACATCGGGCCGGTGGATCACCTCGAGGCGCGTGGCCAGGCCCTGGTCGGTAAGCAGCAGCACCGGAACCTGGAATTCCTCGGCGTAGTTGAAGGCGTCCACGATCGAGTAGAAGCAGTCCTCCACCGACACCGGGGCGATCACCACGCGCGGTGCCTCGCCGTGGCTTCCGTAGAGCGCCTGGTTCAGGTCGCTCTGCTCGGTCTTGGTGGGGAGCCCTGTGGAGGGGCCGCCGCGCTGGGCGTCCACGATCACCACGGGAATCTCTGCCGTGCCGGCGTACCCGATCAGCTCGTTCATGAGCGAGATGCCGGGACCCGAGGTGGCGGTCATGGCCTTGGCGCCGGTGTAGGAGGCCCCCACGACCGAGGCCAGCGACGCGATCTCGTCCTCGCACTGGATGGTGAGGCCACCGACCTGCGGGAGGCGGACCGACAACCACTCCAGGATGTCGGAGGCCGGGGTGATCGGGTAGCCCGCGAAGTAGTTGACGCCCGCTGCCACGGCACCCACGGCGATGGCCTGGTTGCCCGAGATGAGCATGCGGTCGGCTTCGACCTCCACCGGGGGAGCCAGCGGGTAGCGACCCTTCAGGTCGGCCGACTCATCGGCGCCGGCGTGCAGCGCGGCGATGTTGGCATCGGCAACGCCCTCCTTGTGGGCGTAGCGGCGCAGCACCAGCTCCTCGATGGGCGTGGTGTCGAAGTCGATCACGGCCGAGATGGCGCCGGCGGCCACCATGTTCTTGGCGCGGGTGGAGCCGCCGATCTCCTTGGCCAGCTCATCCATGCGCACCGGGCGGGCCCGGGGCAGGTACTCCTCGGGAAGGGCGACCTCCACCGAGTCGTAGAGGATGACTCCCTCGGGGCCCAGTGAGTCCCAGTTCAGGTCCCAGGCCTCCTGGTTGAAGCACACGAGGAGGTCGACGTCCTTGCCGTGGCTCCAGATGGGCTCGTCGCTCAGGCGGAACTGGTACATGCACGGCCCGCCCTTGATCTCGGCGGGGAATGTGCGGAACGTCTGGGTGTAGTACCCGCCGCGTGCGGCGGCCTGCGTCAGGATGTCCCCGCAGGAGATGACGCCCTCACCGGACTCACCGGCAAGGCGGACTACGACGGAGTGTCGTGCGGACAACGTGCCTCCAAGGTGGATGTCGCCCGGGACGCGCGTGCCCGGGCGGCGTACCGGCGGGCCCTGGAGGATTCGGGACACCTGGGAGACGCCGGTTCGATTGCCGGCGGGATGCTAGCCACGCCCCCGCGCGCGGGCAATGCGCCCGCCCACCGGGGGTGACGAAAGCCCCCCGACCCCGGTGCCCGGCACCGGGGTCAGCCGGCGAGGCCCGCCATCAGCACGGGGACGAGCAGGATGCCTGCGATCAGGGCCAGGGTCGTGCCGCCGGCGACCAGCAGCGCGGGAAGGGGCGGGCGCGTCGCGGTGGTGGCTGCAGCGGCGCCGGCGATGATCGCGACGGTGCCGATGGCGCCGAGCCCGGCCAGCACGCCGGCGATCACATGCCACCCGGCCCCGTGGGAGCTGGTGACGATGGCGCCGAAGCCCATCACGGGGACCATCGCGGCGGGAATCAGCACAAACGCCGCGGCGACGATGACCGGCAGCCGGTAGTCGGCCGGGTCGCCGTCTCCGGCCCCCAGCCAGCGGATCATCCCGCGAGCGCCGAGGCGAAGATCTGCCAGGCCAGCAGCGACTTCGCCACCAGCGACAGCACCAGGTATGTCTTCTCATACGGGACGATGCCCGCCCACCGACCCTTGCGCGCGTAGTGCAGCCACATGTTCAGGGCGAAGGTGAAGAACAGGACGAACAGCGAGATGTAGATGGCCCAGATGGCGGCGGGCACCCCGGCGTCGATCTGCGCGCGCACCAGCACGATGCCGATGGCGATCCACGGGAACGCCCCGGTGATGCACCCGTAGATGAAGGGGCGCCAGTCCACGCGCTCGGTACCCGCCGGGTTGCGGTGCTCCATCGCCAGGCCGAAGAGGATCATCCCCACGTTGGCGCCGGCGATCGCGATGAGCGCCGTGACCTCCTGCACGCTGCTGACCAGCGCGATCAGCACGATCATCAGCGATGCGCTGACCGAGTACTCCCACCAGCGCAGCGGGTTGGTGCCCCGCCCGAGGTTGGCGATGTACCAGCGGTCGATGCCGGGCAGCGCGCACAGCAGGTGATCGAGTGCTGCGAGGAACAGGAATACCGCCACGAACGTGGCGATGGGCACCTGCCACACCGGCTCCGTTCCGAGGATGGGGCTGCCGGGCGGGCCGACCATGTACGGGATGGTCACGCCCAGCGTGAACCCGTTGGAGAGCAGCAGGATGGCCACGCCCTGCGCCGCGTGCAGGATCGCGAGGGCGATGTTCCAGCGGCGGAGGTTTGGCGCGGCCTGCTCGGGCGTCATGCCGCAACCCTATCGTCCAGCGCGTGGACGACGACGCCCTGCGCCACATGTTCGCCGGCCTGCGCGGCGAGGAGCGCCGGGTGCGCCGCCCTCCCCCCGACGGACGGGGCGGACTGCTGCTGGCCGAGGGCGCGCGGGTGGTGGATCGCTGCCGGCAGGCAGGCCACCACCTGCGGGCACTGCTGGTGAGCACCGGCTATTCCGGTCCCCTCCCCTCCCCCGCCGTGCCGACGCTGGTCCTGGATCCGGAGGAGATCCAGCGGCTCACCGGGTTCGGCGCCATGCGGGAGATGCTGGGCGCCTTCGACAGGCCCCCGGACCCGGTGGCCGCCGACGTGCTGCCCGGCGCGCGGCGCGCCCTGGTGCTGGAAGGCGTGATGAACCCCTCGAACGTGGGCACGATCATCCGCAGCGCCACGGCACTGGGCGTGGATGCCACGCTCATCGGCCCGGGCTCTGCCGACCCCTTCGGCCGCCGGGCGCTGCGCACGTCAATGGGCGCAGCGCTGGTGCACCCGTGGGCCATCACGGCCGATCCCGTGGCCGATCTCCGCGCCGCGGGGTTCGCCGTGCTCGCACTCACGCCTGAGGCGGATGCCACCCCCCTGCCCCGGGCACTCGCTGCACGAGCGGGGGGACGCGTGGCGCTGGCGCTCGGCTCGGAGGGGCCGGGCCTCAGCCCGGGAATGCTGGATGCCGCCGATGCGCGGGTAACGATCCGCATGGCGTCCGGCGTGGATTCGCTGAACGTGGCCGCGGCGGCCGCGGTCGCATGCTGGCTGCTGGCCCAACCCGGCCCCGCGGAGTAGAGGCGACCACCGGAATCGAACCGGTTCATGGCGGTTTTGCAGACCGCTGCGTTCCCACTTCGCCAGGTCGCCGTGCGGGAGGAAGGCTAAACGACGAACGCCCCCGGTGGGGGCGTTCCAGTGAGAGCGGATGAAGGGACTCGAACCCTCGACCTTCTGCATGGCAAGCAGACGCTCTAGCCAACAGAGCTACATCCGCAAGGCGGCGGGGAGCCTAGCAGGCATCCCGCCAGGGGTCGGTGTCGCCGCGCGCGAAGGCCACCTCCACGCCGTGCGGCGCAAGGGCCGCAGCCAGCACCGGGGTCCACATCCGCATGGCGTGCTGCTCCACGGCGCCATGGGCGATGTTCATCAGCCCCATGCCCTCGGCCGCGTCGGCGTCGTGGTACTTCAGGTCGCCGGTCACATAGGCGTCCGCCCCCCACTGCCGCGCGGCCGCGATCAGCGACCCGCCCGATCCGGTGCACACCGCCAGGCGCGACACCAGCCGCCCGGGGTCACCCGCCACCCCCAGGTTGGCGCGGCGGGTGCAGAACACCTCCACGCACCGCGAAGCCAGCTCGTCCAGCGGCGCCGGATCGATCATCCCCGCCCGGCCCAGCCCCATGGCCGGGTCATCCACGTCCGGCACCAGCGGCACGCGGTCGCGCATGCCGAGCGCGTCGGCCATCAGGTCGTTCAGCCCCCCGGCCACGGAATCGAGGTTGGTGTGCGCCGCCACCACCGCGATCCGCTCCTCGGCGGCGCGCAGCACCAGCGCCCCGGCAGTGCGCTGGTCGCTCACCGCCGACAGCGCGGGGAAGATGGGCGGGTGGTGCACCAGCACCAGGTCGGCACCGGCGCCCCGGGCCTCATCCAGCACATGCGCACGCAGGTCGAGCGCCACCAGCACGCGGGTGACCGGCCGGTCACGACGCCCCACCATCAGGCCGACGTTGTCCCACTCCTCGCACAGGCGCATCGGCGCCAGGCGATCGAGCACCGCGAGCAGTTCGCCAACCCTCACGTGCGGCCGTCCTTCGCGGTGAAGAAACGCATCATCACAAGCGCATCGATGGCGGCGATCACGCCAAGCACCGTCAGCACGATGAGCGACCCCGGCGTGAGGCTGCCCTGCTGGTCGAGGATCAGTCCGATCGCCAATGCGCCGACGAACCAGATGAGCGCGCGCCCGAACCGCCCGATGTACACGTGCCCGAGCCCCGGGATGATGAGGCTGAGGATGATGGCGATGGCCACCGACCGCCCCCGTGGCCGGCGGGCCGGGCCACGTTGCGGATCGGGGCTCACGCGGCGTAGGCCTGCCGCTCGCGCGCCCACTCGACCGGGCCGCCGAACGCCTGCGCGGCGATCTCCACCGAGCGCGCGCGATCCACGTCGGGCTGGCCGTGCACCAGCAGCAGGCGCCCCGCACCGGCCTCGCGTGCCATCTCGCCTGCCGCGCGCGCGTTCAGGTGCATCGCGCCGTCAGGGATGACCTGCTCGCCGAACGTGCACTCCAGCACCAGCAGGTCGGTGCCGCGCGCGAGCACCGGGAGTTCATGGTTGGGCCGGCAGTCGGCTCCGTAGGTGATGGACCGGCCGCCGTGCTCCACCCGCACCGCATGCGTGGGAGGCAGGTGCGGTACCTCGGCGTGGCGCACGATGAGATCGCCGATCCGCATCTCGCCCGCCCCTGCCGGCAGGTCGTGGGCCGTGATGCCCGCCCACGACTCCCCGCCCGCGATGCCCTCCAGCCGGTCCACCAGGCCGGGGGGCGCATGCACGTGGAGGGGGTGGCCCACGCCCGGGCCATGGGCCATGTACACGCGCGCGGCCAGCAGGTCGGCCAGGTGATCGGGGTGCAGGTGGCTGATGATCACCGCGTCGAGATCACGGGCGTCGACCTCCGCGGACAGACGGTTGAAGGTACCCGCCCCGAGGTCCAGCGCCACGGCCGTATCGCCCGCCCGGATCAGGTAACCGCTCTGGGCCTGATCGGGCAGGCCATAGGCCGCACCGGTTCCGAGTGGGGTGAGCTCGAGGGTCGCGGGCACGCGCCGCATGGTATACCGGCCCTATGGTCCGGTCCCTCATCACGCTCGCGGCCCTCGCCGCACTCGGCATCGGCCTCGCAGGCTGCGGTGGCGGCACGGATCTCACCGCCGGCATGAGCGCACAGCAGGTGCTGGACGAGGCGTCTGCGAAGACCGACGCCATCACCTCTTACCGCTTCGGGGTGGACGTGAAGGCCACGGCCACCATCCCGGGCACCGGAGTGCTGGCCGATGCGCTCCGCAACCCCGTGGAATTGTCCGGCGAGGGGGCGGCGAAGGACCCGGGCGACTTCACCCTCGACCTCACCGCGAACCTCGGGCCGGGCGACATCCAGGCCAACATCACCAAGGTCGGTGGAGCGCTGTACGCGTCGGTGCTGGGGCAGGACATCAAGTTGGACGTACCGGCCGCCACCGTGCGCTCGCTCGACCCCACGCGGCTTGCCCCGGCCATCTCGTCGTGGATGGCCGACCCGGAGATCGTGGGCACCGAGGACATCGATGGCATGCCCATGGTGCACCTGCGGGGCGACGTGGATGAGAAGGCGCTGGCCGAGGACCTGTCCGGGCTGGCCGACGGCCTTGGGGCGGATGGCGCCATCACCCCCGGTGCCGCCGGCGCATCGGGCGACCTGGAGACCGGGACCGTGGATGTGTGGGTGGGGCAGGAGGACCTGCTCATCCACCGGGCGGCCGCCCAGGTGAGCTCGAGCGACCGCCTGCGCGTGGCGCCTCAGGTGGCGGCCCTCGACCTCGATCTGAGCGCGAGCCTCTCCGACTTCGGGGCCCCGGTCGAGGTGACCGCACCCACGGGGGCCCAAACCGTGGACCTCGGCTCCATCACGGCGCTGCTCGGCGGCTAGCAGTGCGCTTCGGGGCGTTCCTGGCACCGTTCCACGACCCGCGCGAGAACCCCACGCTCGCCCTCGAGCGCGACCTGGACCTCATCTGCCACATGGACCGCCTGGGCTTCGACGAGGTCTGGGTGGGCGAGCACCACTCCACCGGCTGGGAGTACATCTCGTCACCCGAGATCTTCCTCGCCGTGGCGGCCGAGCGCACCCGTCGCATCCGCCTGGGGACGGGCGCGGTGAGCCTCACCTACCACCACCCCCTCATGGTGGCCGACCGCATCGTGCTGCTGGATCACCTCACGCGTGGGCGCGTGAACCTCGGCGTGGGGCCCGGCGGGCACCTGTCGGATGCCGCGATGCTGGGCATCCCACCCGCGGAGATCCGGGACCGCATGGAGCACGCCCTCGACGTGATCCTGAGGCTGATGACCACCACCGAGCCCGTCACGGCGTCCGGTCCCGGCTGGGAACTGCACGATGCCGTGCTGCAACTGCGCCCATACCAGCGCCCGCACCCGCCGCTCGGCATCCCCAGCCTGGAATCACCATTCGGCATGGCGCTGGCGGGGAGGGTGGGCGCCGCCCCGCTGTCGCTGTTCTTCGGTGCCGCCGACCTGGCCGCGCAGTGGGCCATCACCGAGGAGGCCGCGGCGCGCGCCGGGCGCGCCGCATCGCGCGGGGACTGGCGGGTGGTGGTGCCCGTGCACCTGGCCGAGACCCGCGAGCAGGCCATTGAGGAGGTCCGCGCCGGCGGCGGGGAGTGGATGTTCGAGTACGTCCAGGCGCTCACCGGCAGGCCCGCGCCCGTGCCCGGGCCGAAGGACCTCGCGGTCGACCAGATGCTGGAGGCCGGATCGTGGGTGGTGGGCACGCCGGATGACCTCCTCGCGTTCATCCGTGGGCTGCAGGAGCGCACCGGCGGCTTCGGCACCTTCCTGTGCTGGGGGCACGAGTGGGCCGGCCCCGAGGCCACCCTGCGCTCGTACGACCTGCTGGCCCGATTCGTGATGCCGGAGATGCAGGGGTCGCTCGAGGGGCTGAGGGCGTCGGGGGATGTCGCCCGCGCCAAGGCCACGGCGCTGCACCAGCAGCGCGTGGCCGGCGTGGAGGCCGCACGGGAACGGAACGCGCGCGACCGCGGCGACCGGTAGCCCGTCGCGCGTGGGCGACGCCGGCGACAGGCCACTGCTGGTGGTGCGGCACGTGCCATGGGAGGGGCCGCACCGGATCCTGGATGCCTTCGCAGGCGTGCCCGTGCGCATGGTGGACGTGCTCGACGGGGATGCCGCGCTGCCGGCGCACGACGAGGTGCGCGGTGCGGTGATCATGGGCGGCCCGATGAGCGTGAACGATGTCGCCGCGCATCCCGGGCTCGCCACTGAGGTGGAATGGGTGCGGCAGGCCCTCGCACGGGACCTGCCCATGCTCGGCGTGTGCCTGGGCGCGCAGGTCATCGCCCGCGCCGCGGGTGCGCCCGTCGCCCCCGGGCCGCAGCCGGAGATCGGCTGGCTGCCCGTGGAGATCGGGGACGCCGACGACCCGGTGCTCGGTCTCCTCGCCCCCATGACCATGGCCCTGCACTGGCACGGGGAGGCATTTCCGCTGCCGTCCGGGGCCACCCCGCTGGCGCGATCGGCGCTCACCGAGGTGCAGGCATTCCGCATCGGGCGGGCATGGGGCGTGCTCTTCCACCCGGAGGCCGACGCCACCCTGACCCGGGAGTGGCTGGCCGAGCCGCTCATGCGCGATGAGGCACTCCGGGCTCTCGGGCCCGACGCCCCGGCGGCCCTCGAGCGGGGCGCCACCCGGCACGGCGAGGTGCTGGCTGCACGGAGCGCCACCGGCTTCGCGGCCTTCGCCCGCATGTGCGCGTAGCCCTGCGGTTCCCCCCGGGTGGTCCACCGGACCGGTGATACGTTCGGCCCGTGTCCTACGCGCGCGCCCGATTGATGGTCGGAATCACCGGGGTGGGCACGTGGGTGGCCGTGGCGGTCGCATTCCTCGCCGCCGGTGGGCCGGACGCGCTTCCGGGCACCGACGCCACTGCCAGCGAGCAGGTTGCGGCCGTTGCCGCGGTCATCGGCGCGTACATCCTCGTGAGCCTCCCCTTCGACCTGCTGGGCGGCCTCATCCTCCCGCGGCGCCACGGCCGCGCCTGCCCGGGAACCGATGCCTTCGTGGTGGCATGGGCCCGGGGCGTGCTGGTGCAGGCGATCGCCATGGGCGGCGCGGTGCTGGCGGTGACGGCCGCGGGCCGCTGGGGCGGCACCGGTGCGGCCGTCGGGGTGATCGCCGCGCTTGCGCTGATCATCGGCATCGCGCGGGTGCCGCTGGCACGGATGGTGGCCGACCTGCCGGTGGGGGCGCCCGCCGCGGAGGGCGATGCGCTCACCGTCGATGCGACCGACCCCGGCTTCACCGGTGGCATCTCGGGCACGGGAACGCGCATGCTGCTGCCCCGTGCGTGGGACGGTGCCCTCGGACCCGGACTGGGGGTGGAGAAGGCGCGCCGGCAGTGGGCCATCGGCGCGCCGTACGCCCTGGGCATCCTCCTGGCTGCCGGATGGACCACGGCTGGCGCGGCGCTCGCGTTCGTGCTCCCGGGCGGCGGCGTGGAGTCGGCCGGGCAGGTGATCGCCGCAGGGGCATGGTTCACGCTGTGGTCGTTCGCCGGCCTGCTCGTGCTGCCCTCGGTGAGCCGGCCGGCCGTGTACGCCGCGGACGCCGCAGCGCTGCAGGAGCACCCCCCGGAGGAGGTCGCCCGGGTCATCCGCGCGCTGGACGCGCTTCAGGACGACGAGCCGGAGCGGCCCGGCGGTGTCGAGGTGATCTTCCATCCCATCCCCTCCGCGGGCCGGCGCATCCGCCGGCTGGGGCAGGCTGCACCGGGCATCAGGCCCTGGCACGTGGCCCGCCTGGCCCTGCCGATGTCGTGGTGCCTGCTGGGGGTGCTGGGGCGCGCGGTGCACTGCAACGCCGGTCGCCCGGAGCTATGGGTGCTGCTGCCGTCCGACTGAGGTGGCCGGGGGGCCGGGCCTACGCGAGCCCGTCCACCACCCGGACGTTGCGGATGTCGAAGTCGTCCTCGCCCCAGGGCGCTGCGAGGAACGCCTCGGTGGTCTCCACGGCCACGGCGGGCGATGTGGCGCGCATGCTCATCACCAGCACGTTCGCATGGTTGTACTTGCGCGCCAGCCGGGCGGTCTCGGCATCCGCGCACAGCGCTGCGCGCGCGCCCTGCACCTTGTTGGCGGCGATGCACGCCCCCGTGCCGCTCCAGCAGAAGAGGACAGCGACGTCCGAATCACCCGACGTCGCGGCGCGGGCGGTGGCAGCGGACACCTCGGCCCATTCGGTCTCGTCACCATCCACGAGGGGCCCGATCAGCGTGAGCTGATGGCCCTGGTCGCGCAGCCACTGCACCACGGCCTCGGTGACGGGCTGGCGCATGTCGGATCCCACGGCGATGCGCATGGTGCAAATGTACCGGCGCCCGGGCGCTACCGTGCCGCGCATGATCGTTCGTGGAGGTACCTTCGGTCCGGTGGCCACCAACACCTACGTGGTGGCCGACCGGGAGGGCGGCAGTGCCCTCATCGTGGACCCGGCGGCGGGCAGCAGCCGCTGGGTTGCCGAGACGCTGTCGGCGCTGGCGGTGGAGCCCGTGGCCGTGCTGGACACCCATGGGCACTGGGACCACGTGGTGGAGAACCACGTATGGGATGCCCAGGGCATCCCCGTGTGGGTGGGGCGTGGCGACGAGGGCTGGCTCGAGGCGCCGGCCCCGTTCAACCCCGCGCTGTTCGGCAACCCGCCGCCCACGCCGGGCGTGACGCCGGCCGCCGTCCTCGAGGATGGCGACACCATCACCTGCGGCGACCTGGTATTCCAGATGCTGGCCACTCCCGGGCACTCGCCCGGGCTGCAGGTGGCCTACAACGCGGAGGCCGGGCAGGCACTGGTGGGCGACCTGATCTTCGCGATGGGCATCGGCCGCACGGACTTCCCCGGCAGCGACCATGGCGACATGGTGCGATCGCTCACCCGCCTTTTCGACGAGGTCCCGGGCGACACGGTGATCTACCCCGGCCACGACCGGTGGGGGATGACCCTGGCCGAGGCCGAGCCCTACGCACGGATGTTCATGTGAGCGTCACGCGTGATGAGGTGATCACCGCGCTCGATCGCGTTCTCGACCCCGAGCTGCATCGCAGCATCGTGGCGCTCGGCATGGTGGGCGCGGTGGAGGTGGACGGTCCGCGGGTGGCAATCACCATCAAGCTCACGGTGGCGGGATGCCCGCTGAAGGCCGAGATCCAGCGGCGCGTGAGCGAGGCCGTGGCCGCCCTCCCCGGCGTGGAGGGCGTGCAGGTGGGCCTCGACACCATGACCGACGAGGAGCGCGCCGGGGTGCGCGAATCCATCATCGGCGGACCGCGCCGCGACAGCCCCTTCACGCCCGACGCGCGCACCCGGGTGATCCTGGTGTCATCGGGCAAGGGCGGCGTGGGCAAGTCGAGCGTCACGTGCAACCTGGCGGTGGCACTGGCCGCGCAGGGCCATTCGGTGGGACTGCTCGATGCCGATGTGTACGGGTACTCCATCCCGCGCATGATGGGCGCCACGCAGCAGCCGGTGATGCTCGACGACCTCATCATCCCGGTCGAGAGCCACGGGGTGCGGCTGATGAGCATCGGCTTCATGACGGCCGACGACAACCCCGTGATATGGCGCGGCCCGATGCTGCACAAGGCGCTGACGTCATTCGTGACCGAGGTGTTCTGGGACGACCCCGACGTGCTGCTGGTGGACCTCCCGCCGGGTACGGGCGACGTCGCCCTGTCGCTGGCGCAGTTGCTGCCCGCGGCGCAGGTGCTGGTGGTCACCACGCCGCAGCTCACCGCGCAGCGGGTGGCCCGCCGGGCGGCCGCGATGGCCAGCCGCGTGGAGCTGCCCGTGCTCGGCGTGATCGAGAACATGTCGTGGTTTGTGGCCCCGGACACGGGCGCCCGCTACGAGGTCTTCTCGGGCGGTGGAGGGCAGGCACTTGCCGCCGACCTGGGCGTCCCCCTGCTGGGGCAGGTGCCGCTCGAGTCGGACGTGGCCCGGGCGGGCGACGAGGGCCTGCCCGTGGTTGCAGCCCGTCCCGACAGCCCGGCCGCGCGGGCCCTGGCAGACATCTCCGCCCACGTGGGGCGCGCAGCGGGCATCCAGAGGGCATCGGGCATCCCCCTCGCGGCCGGGTAGACTGGCCTCCGTTCGGCGGACCCGGCTGGGGGTCTGCGAAGCGATCGCCTGAGGAGACTCCGTTGGCCTACGTCATCACCGAGCCCTGCATCGGCACGAAGGACACATCCTGCGCGGATGTGTGCCCCGTCGACTGCATCCACCCCGCCCCGGGCGAGGAGAACGCCGACACGGCCACGATGCTCTACATCGACCCGTCCGAGTGCATCGACTGCGACGCCTGCGTCGAGGCCTGCCCGGTGGACGCCACGATGGCCGAGGACGACATCCCGGCCCAGTGGGAGGTCTTCAAGGAGATCAACCGCGCCTACTACGAGCAGGGCCACGAGGCCGGCGAGAAGATGGTGCAGGAGTTCCTGGCCGCCCGCGGCTAGCGACACCCCTCCACGCAGTACCCGCGAAGGGCGCCCAACGGGCGCCCTTCGTCGTTTGGTACCGCCTCGGCCGGTCCGCTAGTTGAGGCGGGCGGCGCGGATGTCGTCCAGGGTTGCCTCCGCCACCCGCATCGCGAGGGATGGCGGGGTGGTGGTGAGCAGGGAGCCCAGCAGGGCCTCGGCCTCATCGGCATCTCCCATCGCCAACAGCACCTCGGCCAGCCGCACGCGGGGCGCTGGATCGTCCGGGTTCACGAGGGCCTGCAGCCCGAGGCACCAGCGCACGTCGGACAACTGGTCCCGCCGCCGGTACGAGCCCTCGAGGTTCAGGAGCATCCGGGCAACGGTGACATCAGCCGGCGCCGGCGCGAGGTGCCCGGGCTCGAGGTCCGTGCCCGCGGTATCGCGCGCGATCCCGGCGAGCTCCTCCACGCTACGCGGCACCCAGCCATGGAACGGATCCACGTACCGGGCCCGCGCCTCGGACACATCCGCCACGATGTAGTGGCCGGGCATCGCAACGCCCTCGATGGCCGCCCCGGTACGCCGCCCCACCGCGACGGCGAGCGCCGACAATGCGATGGGAAGGCCCCGGCGCCTCTGCAGTACCTGGTCAAGGAATGAGTTGCGCGGGTCGTCATAGGTGTCGGCATCCCCCGCATAGCCCTCGTCGCGCAGCAGGTGGAAGACCGCGGTGGCATCCGTGCCCCCGGCCAGCACCGCGAGGCGGTCCACCTCGTCCAGCCATCGCTCGCAGTCGAGCCCCGGCCGCCCCTCCGCCGCGATGCGCAGGTTGGCCTCCGCCAGATCGGGGTCGGGCGCCCGCATCAGATCGACCAGGCGGGCCCGGTTCTCCATCGTCACGACGCACCGCCGAGGAGGTCGGCCTGCGCGTCCTGCAGGCCCATCCGGCACAGCGACAGGGCGGCCTGCCGCACGGCCTCGCGCTCGGGTGCCGCGCGCACCAGGCGGGCGGCCTCGGCCAGCACGTGGCCTGCCGGCATCCCGTCTGCCGCGCGCGCCGCCTGGGCCAGCAGCGGACCGGCCACGGTGTCACGGCGCACAAGGGCCATCTCGGCCTGGGCGGCCAGCGCAACCACGCGCAGGGAATCAGGGGCGCTCACGGCGCGACGCCTCCGAGCAGGCGACGCGCATTGCCCCCCAGGACCGCCCGGAGAGCCGCGGCGTCCCATCCGGCCACGCGTGCGGCCGCACCCACCAGGTGCAGCGCCTGCGCATGGTCGCCGTAGGGCCGGTCCGACCCGAACACCAGGCGCTCGGGCGGCAACATCACCAGATCGGGAAGCGCCGCGATAGAGGTGTCGAACAGCACGTCGGGGTACCCCGCGGTGACCGCCGCAAGCGCACGATGGTCACCGCGCCCGCCGTGGGCCAGGATCAGGCGCGCGCTGGGGACGCGCTCGAGGAGCGCGGCGAACGCCGGGCCCAGGGGCCGGGCGCCGAACCCGGCGTGGAACACCACCGGCCATCCCATGTCGGTCGCCAACCGCACCGCCGCCACGCATGCGTCCGACTCGGGCCGGAAGCGCTGCGCCACCGGATGCAACTTGAGGCCACGTGCGCCGCCACGGTGCGCCTCCTCCATCGCGGCCTCGAACGGCCCGGCGGGATCCACCCGGCAGAACGGGATGATGCGCCCCGGGTGCGCGGTCGCGGCGGCGCACACCCGGAGGTTCGGTTCGCGGAAGTCACCCGAGGCACCCGGCTCATCTGCCGGGAACGCCACCGCGGCGGTGATGCCGTTGGCGTCGAGGTCGCGGGTCAGGTCATCCGCACCCAGCGCATGTCCGTCGCGGTCGATCCCGAGGTGCACGTGCATGTCCACGATGCCGGTGCCATCGGGCACCACCACGCTGCGCCGCGCCCACTGCTCGATCCCCGCAAGCGCGTCCACGTCCGCCCCGGCCGCGCCGAGCACCGATGCATCCTGGCCGAGCAGGCGCCCGCTCAATGCGTGCGCGCCTCGAAGTCCGCGATGCTGCGGCGGAACCCATCGGGCATCGGCGTGGCGTCGCCGCCCTCCCACGACTCCACGCCCACGATCACCGCACGGGCGTCGGCCACGTGCAGCGCGCCGTCGGCATCGATGCGCTCGAGGCGGGCTTCCATTGCGTGGCTCGTGGTGCCGAGGTGCGCGCACCTGATGAACACCTCGACGTCGTCGTCGAACCGCAGTGGCGCATGGAAGTCCACCCCCAGCGACCGCACCATGAAGACGTGGCCGGGCTCGCCGACCAGGGGCAGCCCCGCGGCGCGCCGGTATTCGATGATGGCGCGCTCCAGGTACCTGCCGTAGCGCCCGAAGTACACGACGCCGCCCGCATCGGTGTCGGCGAAGTCCACGCGCATCCGGGTGCTGAAGCCGAACGGCGGATGGTCATGGTCGCTAGCCGACGACACGGCTCTCCCCTCCGTCGATGAGTACCGACGCGCCCGTGATGAAGGCCGCGCGCTCGGACGCGAGGAATGCCACCAGGTCGCCCACCTCCGCCGGATCCCCCACGCGCCCGGTGGGGTTGCGCGCACCGCGCTCGGCAATCGCCGCCTCGAGATCCGGAGCCGCGGAGAGCAGCTCGCGCATGCGATCGGTGAGGATGGGGCCGGGCAGGACGTTGTTCACCGTGATGCCGTCCCCCGCCACCTCCCGGGCCACTGTGCGCACCGCACCGGCCACCCCCGCGCGCGTGGCGTTCGACAGCGCGAGGCCGTCGATCACCTCACGCACCGATGTGCTGGTGATCGTGACGATCCTCCCCCACCCCCGGTCACGCATCGCGGGCAGCGCGGCGCGCATCAACCGCACCGTGCCGAGCAGGTTCTGCTGCACGGCGAGGTCCCACCCGGCGTCATCCGATCCCATGAACGGTCCCGGCGGCGGACCCCCGGCATTCGCCACGACGATGTCCACGGCACCGAGGGCATCCTGGGCCCCGGCGAGCGCGCGTGCCGGACCCGCGGGGTCACTCATGTCGGCCACCACGCCGTGGGCGTCGGCCCCGGCGGCACGCAGCGCTGCCACTGTGGCATCCACTCCAGCGGCGCCCCGGGCGGCCACCACCACGCGCACGCCCTCGCGCACCAGCGACTCCGCCGCCGCCCGGCCCATGCCCCGGGTGCCGCCGGTCACGAGCGCTGCCCGCCCTGTGATTCCGAGGTCCATCGCCCCCCTTGCCCGTACGCGGCCATGTCGCCGCGTGGTCCGTCACGATACGCCCATGAGCAGCATGCAGATCCTCGCGCAGCTGGTCGGTGCCGTCGGCATCGCCCTGCTCCTGTCGTCCACCTTCATGCGCCGCAGGGTGCTGCTGCTCGCGCTGGACGCCGCCGGTTCCGCCGTGATGGGCGTGCACTGGGCACTGCTCGGCGGCACTGCCGGAATCGCCATCAGCGCCGTCGTGGTGGTGATGGACCTGGCCGGCACCGACCCGCGCAACCCGCGAGGACGACTCGTCCTCATCGCGAGCCTCCCGGTCACCGCCGTGCTGCTGGCGCTGCTCTGGACCGGCCCCGTCGACATCCTCGCCGGCCTCGGACTGCTGGGCATCGCCCTGTCGCGGCTATCGGCGGGACAGATCCGGCTGCGTGCGCTTTCGATGGCCGCGTGCGTGCCGTGGATCAGCTACGGGGTACTGATGGTGTCGATTCCGCAGATCGCGTTCAGCGCCGCATACTTCGTGTTCATGGGCGTCAGCATCCTGCGCATCCGCAGCGGCCGGTGGCCCATGCCCGTGGCCACCACCGCCGCCGATGCCGCTATCCTGCCCGCCGATGGCCCCTAAGGAGAAGAACAAGCCGAAGCGCGCCGGCGGACGCCGCGCCAACTATGCGCCGCTTGCGCACACCGTTGGCGCGCGGCGCTTCTTCCCGTTCGGCTGGATCATGTGGGTGGGCTGGCTCATGTTCGGCCTGCTCGCGGCGGCCATGTTCGTGGAGATCTTCATCGCGGCTGCAGCGGCCACCCAGGACGGCTACTGGGGCGACGTGTTCGGGGCGGTCCTCATGACCGTCCTCTTCGGCTGGATCTTCTGGCTGTTCGGCACCAGCCGACTGAAGGAGCTCTAGGGCCCGTCGTCCTCCACAACCAGGGCGGCGCACGCCGCATCGCCCTCGGCCGTGGAGCTCGCCCCCGATAGCGTGGCGTCGGGATTGAACGCCGACAGCACGCCGCGCCAGATCGCGCGGTCCAGCCCGCACACCCGCTGCGGGTCCACCTTGGCCATCTCCTCGAACGGGCACGCGCGCAGCGTGATGCGGCCGTCGTCGTTCGCCGTCGCGCCGAACCCGAAGCGCGTGAGCACGCCCACGACCCCGGCCACGGCGTCGGTGGTCGATGAGTACGACGGGCTGCGGCCGGCATCGCGCTCCGCCTGCCCCAGTTCGCGGCCGAACTCGTACCCCACCCGCTCCAGCACCTCCTGCGGGTCCTCGCCCGAGCGGTCGCTCATGGCCTTCAGCAGGAGCTCGGCGAGCAGGTCGTAGTGCTTCACCTGCAGGCGCGAGTCCACCTCCGCCTCATCCAGCGCATACAGCTTCGCGGGGCGCCCCGCGCCGGGGCCGCTGCGCCCCGTGCGGCGCTGGAACTCCGCGCGCAGGAAGCCCTGCTCCACCAGCTTGTCGAGGTGGAACCCCGCCAGCCGGCGCGTGATGCCCACCGCCTCGGCCACCTCGTCCTTGCCCATCAGCACCCCGGCCTCGCGCACCGTGAAGAACACCCGGCGACGGGTGGGGTCGCCGAGCGCGGAGACCATCCGCTGGATCTCCTGCTCGTCGTCGGGAAGGGTTGCCGGGTCGGTCGTCACGCGAGTCCTCTCGGGTGCCTGCCTCGCACAAGGATACGACGACCGGGCGATGGCATCGAACCAGTCGTCCCACCCGTCCGTACGGCTTGATTGTTCGGGAAATGCACGTAGCCTTTAGAGCCGACTGACGTCCACCCCGAAGGAGCGTCCGCATTGTCGACGGCGAAGCCCGAACTCGAGATCGACACCACATACAAGTTCGGCTGGCATGACCCGGCCAACTACGTCTTCGAGCCCAAGAAGGGCCTGAACGCCGACATCGTCCGCGAGATCTCCATGCTCAAGGGCGAGCCCGAGTGGATGACCAAGTTCCGCCTCCGATCGCTGGAGATCTTCGAGAGCCGTGAGATCCCGGACTGGGGCGGCGACCTCGCCGAGCTCGACTACCAGGACATCTACTACTACATCAAGGCGGCCGAGGAGCAGGGCCGCTCGTGGGACGACGTGCCCGATGACATCCGGAAGACCTTCGACCGCCTGGGTATTCCCGAGGCCGAGCAGAAGTTCCTGGCCGGGGTCTCGGCGCAGTACGAGTCGGAGGTCGTCTACCACTCCATCCGCGAGGACCTGGAGCAGAAGGGTGTCATCTTCTGCGACACCGACACCGCGCTGCGCGAGCACCCGGACCTCTTCCGCGAGCACTGGGCCACGGTCATCCCCCCGGGCGACAACACCTTCGCCGCGCTCAACTCGGCCGTGTGGTCAGGGGGCTCCTTCATCTGGGTGCCCGAGGGCGTGGAGGTGGAGATCCCACTGCAGGCCTACTTCCGAATCAACGCCGAGAGCATGGGGCAGTTCGAGCGCACGCTCATCATCTGCGAGCCGAACTCCTACGTGCACTACGTGGAGGGCTGCACCGCCCCCACCTACTCCGCCGACTCGCTGCATTCCGCAGTGGTCGAGATCATCGTGAAGAAGGGTGCCCGCTGCCGGTACTCGACCATCCAGAACTGGTCGAACAACGTCTACAACCTCGTGACCAAGCGAGCCGTGGCGCACGAGGACGCCGTGATGGAGTGGATCGACGGCAACCTGGGCAGCAAGCTCACCATGAAGTACCCGGCGGTGTGGATGGTGGGCCCGCGCGCACGCGGTGAGGTGCTCTCGGTGGCCATGGCCGGCGAGGGGATGCACCAGGACGCCGGCGCCAAGATGGTGCACGTGGCACCCGACACCTCCTCCACCATCGTCAGCAAGTCCATCTCGCAGGGCGGTGGCCGCACCAGCTACCGCGGACTGGTGAAGGTGGAGCCCGGCGCACGGCGCGTGAAGGCGTCGGTGGTGTGCGACGCGCTGCTGCTGGACGAGGACAGCCGGTCGGATACCTACCCCTACATGGACATCCAGGAGGAGGACACCTCCATCGGCCACGAGGCGACGGTCAGCAAGGTGGCCGACGACCAGATCTTCTACCTCATGAGCCGCGGGCTCAGCGAGGAGGAGGCCATGGCCATGATCGTGCGCGGGTTCATCGAGCCCATCGCGAAGGAGCTGCCCATGGAGTACGCGGTGGAGCTGAACCGACTGATCGAGCTGCAGATGGAGGGCTCCATTGGCTGAGGCACCCTCCTGGGCCGCCGAGGCCCGCAGCGCCGCCACGGCGGCGCTCGACGACCTGCCCGCACTCACCGGCACGGAGGAGGAGTGGCGCTTCACACCTCCCACGGATCTCGGCATGAACGGCGATGCCGCCTCGGGCGGCGCGGCCACGGGCACCGTGGAGATGCCCGCCGCCGCAGGACGTGCTGCGCGACTGACGTTCACCGACGGCGCACCCGCACCGGCCGAGGTGGCCGGGCTGCCCGATGGGGTGATCGTCTCCGAACTGGGCGAGGCCCTGGCCACGCATGAGGCGCTGGTGCGCGACCGCCTGTACTCGCTGGCCGGATTCGATGACCGCCCGGGGGCGCTGAACGCCGCCGGGTGGGACGCCGGCACGTTCGTGTACGTGCCGCGCGGGGTCGAGGTGGAGCTTCCGATCGAGGCCGTCCTCACCGCAACGGGTGACCGGGGGCAGGTGTTCGGCCGCACGCTCATCGTCGTGGAGGAGGGAGCCCGCGCGACGGTGGTCGACCGCTACCTCTCGCCGGACCTCGACGGCGCCGTGAACGTCTCGACCGTGGTCGAGATGTTCGTCGCCGACGGTGGCGAACTGGAGCACGTGTCGTACATCGGCTGGGGGCGCGGCGTGCGCCACCAGGCCACCATCCGCGCGGCCGCCGGCAAGGACGCCCGCGCGCGCTCGGTCAACGTGACCCTGGGCGGCGACGTCGTGCGTGTGGAGCCCACCATGTACTGCCGCGGCCCGGGCTCCGATGCCCGCGCGCTGGGCCTGTACTTCGCCACCGGCTCGCAGCACTTCGAGCACCGCGTGGTGTCGCGCCACGAGGCGCCCCAGGCGTACTCGAACCTGCTCTACAAGGGGGCCATCCAGGACACCGCCCACACGGTGTTCTTCGGCAACCTCGTGGTGCCCCCGGGTGCCCCGGGCACCGACGCCTACCAGACCAACCGCAACCTCATCCTCAACGAGGGCGCGCGCGCCGACACGATTCCATTCCTCGAGATCGAGACCGCGGAGGTCAAGTGCTCGCACGCGGGCGCCGTGGGCCGGGTGGACGACGAGCAGCTCTTCTACCTGATGAGCCGTGGCGTGCCCGAACTGGAGGCCAAGCACCAGATCGTCTACGGGTTCTTCCAGGAGGTGCTCGACGAGATCTCGTTCGATGAGCTCCGCGAGGAGCTCGAGGCCGCGGCCCGCGCCAAGGTGCGATGAGCCAGGTGGACGTCGCGGCGGCCGACGAGGTGCCGCCGGGAGCCATGGTGCGGGTGGAGGTGGATGGCCAGCCGGTATGCCTGGCCAACGTGGACGGCACGTTCCATGCCGTGCACGACACCTGCACCCACGGCATGGCATCGCTCAGCGCCGGCTGGCTGGACCCCGACATGGGGCGGGTGGAGTGCCCGCGGCATGGCGCGTACTTCCGCCTGGACGACGGCGCCGCCATCACCCCGCCCGCTACCGCACCGCTACCGGTGTTCCCGGTGGAGGTCCGCGACGGCCGCGTGCTCGTCGGCACCACCCCCAGCACCCCGCATCCGTTCGATACCCCGTAACGCACAAGGAGAACCGCTTCCGTGGCTGACCCCATCCTGAAGATCGAGGGCCTCGAGGTGGCCGTTGATGACAAGCCCATCCTGAAGGGCGTCGACCTCGAGGTGCCACAGGGCGAGGTGCACGCGCTGATGGGGCCGAACGGCTCGGGCAAGAGCACGCTGGCCTACGCACTCGCCGGCCACCCGCGCTATGAGATCACCGGCGGCTCGGTGCTCTTCGACGGCAAGGACCTGGCCGAGATGGAGGCCGACGAGCGTGCCCAGGCAGGGCTGTTCCTCGCCATGCAGTACCCGGTCGAGGTCCCCGGAGTGTCGGTGATGAACTTCCTGCGCAGCGCCGTCAACGCCACGCGGGGCGAGGAGCTTCCCGTGCGCGAGTTCGCGAAGCTCTTCAAGGAGAAGAGTGCGCTCCTGCAGTTCGACCCGTCGTTCGCCGACCGCTACCTGAACGAGGGCTTCTCGGGCGGCGAGAAGAAGCGGCACGAGATCCTGCAGATGGCGCTTCTCGAGCCCAGGTTCGCGATCCTCGACGAGACCGACTCGGGCCTGGACGTGGACGCCCTGCGCATCGTGTCGGAGGGCGTGAACGCCCAGCGCGGGCCCGACCTCGGCGTGCTCATCATCACGCACTACACGCGCATCCTGAACTACATCCAGCCGGATGTCGTGCACGTGATGTTCGAGGGCCGCATCGCCCAGACCGGTGGCCCCGAGCTCGCGGAGCACCTCGAGGAGAAGGGCTACGTGGAGTTCGGGTCGGCCGAGGCAGCGAGCTCGCCCCGCTAGCGCGCCCATGGGGAACCCCGCGCAGATCGCACTCGACCCCGCGGCCCTCCGCGCGGAGTTCCCCATTCTCGCCGCGCCGCGCCCGGGCGGCGGCGCGCTTCACTACCTCGACTCCGCGGCCACCTCGCAGAAGCCGCAGCGGGTGCTCCACGCCATGGACGCCTACTACCGCGAGGCCAATGCCAACGTGCATCGCGGCGTGTACCACCTTGCGGCCGAGGCCACCGATCGGTTCGAGGCCGGACGCGACGCCGCGGCCCGGCTGGTGAACCACCCGCGCGAGGGAACGGTGTTCACCAAGAACGCCACCGAGGCCATCAACCTTGTGGCGTGGGCATGGGGCGCCCGCGAGCTCCGGGCCGGCGACGAGATCGTGCTCACCATGATGGAGCACCACTCCAACACCGTCCCGTGGCAGCTGGTGGCGGCCATGACGGGCGCCGTCGTGCGGTTCTGCCCGGTCACGCCCGAGGGCGACCTCGACATGGACGCCCTCCGCGGCCTGATCGGCCCGCGCACACGCATGGTGGCCGTGGTGCACGTGTCGAACACCCTCGGCACCATCAATCCGGTCGGGGAGATCGTGGACATGGCCCATGCCGAGGGGTCGCTCACGCTGGTGGATGCCACGCAGAGTGTTCCCCACATGCCGGTGGATGCCGCGGCCATCGGCAGCGACGTCCTGGTGTTCACCGGGCACAAGATGTGCGGGCCCACCGGCATCGGCGTACTGGCCGCAGTACCCGGCCTGCTGCGCGAGATGGAGCCCTTCCTGGGTGGCGGAGAGATGATCTCCGACGTCACCACCGACGGCTCCACGTGGAACGACATCCCGTGGAAGTTCGAGGCCGGCACCCCGCCGATCGCCGAGGCGGTCGGCCTCGGCGAGGCCGTGCGCTTCCTGGAGGACGTCGGCCCGGAGCGCATCCGCGCCCACGAGCAGGAGATGGCCCACGCCATGATCGACGCGCTCGATGAGGTGCCGGGGCTCACCCTGTACGGATCGCGCGATCCCCAGCGCCGTGGGGCATCGGTCAGCTTCGCGCTGGACGGCGTGCACCCCCACGACATCGGCCAGTTCCTCGACAGCCGCGGGGTGTGCGTGCGCGCCGGCCATCACTGCACCAAGCCGCTCATGCGGGCGCTGGGCGTGCAGAGCACCGCGCGCGCCAGCGCATACCTCTACACCACGATGGACGACGTCCTGGCGCTTCGCGATTCCCTGGTGGAATGCCGCCAGTGGTTCGGGGCCGCCTGATGGGCGGCCTCGACGACCTCTACCAGCAGCTGATCCTCGACCACTACCGCAACCGGCGCGGCCGCGGCCGCATCGACGGCGCCTCGGCGTCGGTGCACGAGAACAACCCGGTGTGCGGGGACGAGTGCTTCCTGGACATCCTGGTGGAGGACGGCCGCATCGCCGACATCCGCGCCGACGGGGACGGCTGCTCCATCTCGCAGGCCGCGGCATCGATGCTCACCGAGGCCGCGCGGGGACGGGACCTGGACGACGCGCTCACCTTGGTGGAGCACTTCCGCCTGGTCATGCACGGCGACGCCGAGCCGGACGAGGACCTGCTGGGCGATGCCGTGGCGCTCGAGGGCGTGGCCCGCTACCCGGTCCGGGTGAAGTGCGCGCTGCTGTCGTGGCTTGCGCTGCGTGATTGCATTGCCGAATACCGCGAGACGACTGCGATGGGAGGGTGACGATGGTGGACCAGGACGACATCCGCGAGGCCATGAAGCAGGTGGATGACCCCGAGCTCGGCATCAACGTCGTGGACCTCGGGCTGCTGTACGGCGTATCCATGGACGAGGGCGGGGCGGTCACCCTCGACATGACCCTTACCTCCATGGGATGCCCCCTCACCGACCAGATCATCGCCGACGTGCGCAAGTACGTGGAGCCGCTCGACGGCGTCACGTCGGTGGACGTCAACTGGGTATGGGACCCGCCGTGGGGCCCCGACAAGATGACCGACGACGGCAAGCTCATGATGAAGGTGATGGGCTATGGCTGAGTCCGCGGCCCCGGATCACCCCCTTACGCTGGACGAGAAGAAGGCGGCGGCGCGTGCCCGTGCGCGGGCGGCGCGCGAGGCCCAGCAGGAGGGCGCAGGCGCGGGCCTCACGGTCACCGACGACGCCGCGGCCTACATCGGGGAATGCGCCGACCGCGACGGGCTGCCGCATGCGGTCCGGCTGCGCATCCACGCCGGCGGGTGCTCGGGGCTCGAGTACTCGATCGACCTCGCCGGCGGCGATGCGGCCCCGGGTCCGGCTGAGCGCACCATCGAGAGCAACGGCGTGACCGTGCTGCTCGACCTGAAGAGCGCCATCTACGTGAGCGGATCGGTCATCGACTACACCTCGTCACTCATGCGCCGGGGCTTCGTCATCCGGAACCCCAACGCCACCACCACCTGCTCGTGCGGCGACTCCTTCGGGGTGTGATGTGTCGCGGCTGAGACAGGGCTTCGAGCTCGCGGGCGTCAGCTGGCGCACCATCCGCGGGGACCGGTCACTCGCGGTATTCCCCATCCTCGGCGGCGCCTCGGCCGTTCTGCTGACGGCCGCATTCGTGATCCCCGGCCTGCTGCTCGTGACCGACGAGTCCCTCGGTGCGGCAGCCTGGTCGGGGCTGGTGCTGTTCGCCGTGGCCGCCTACCTCGCGGCCTTCGCGGGCATCTTCTTCTCGGTCGCCCTGGCGACCTGCGCGGAGCGGTCGCTGCAGGGTGAGGACACCACCGTGCGGGAAGGGATCGCCACCGCACGCACGCGCATTCCGCAGATCGCCGGGTGGGCGCTCGTGACCACCACGGTCAACCTGGTCATCCGGGCCATCGAGGCCCGGTTCGAGGGCGTCGGCGGGGCCATCGTGGCCGCGCTCGGCGGCCTTGCGTGGGCGCTCGTCACGTTCCTCGCCGTGCCCGTCATCGCCTTCGAGGGCACCGGCCCCTGGGCCACGCTGAAGCGCTCCGCAGGGCTCTTCCGCCACCGGTGGGGCCAGCAGGTGGCGGGCCTCGCCGCCACCAGCGGCGTGGTGGCGCTGATCGGCGTGCTCCCCGGCGCCGTGATGATCGGCATCGGCGTGGTGGTCCTCCCCGCGGCGGGGGGAATCGTCCTCATCGCCCTGGGCGCCCTGCTGGTGATCATCGCGTCGGTCATCGCGAGCACCCTGTCGCAGATCCTGGCCGTGGCGCTCTACCGCTTCGCCGCCGATGGCATCGCGGTGGGACCATTCACCGAAGCCCAACTGCAGTCGGTCATCCGCACCCGCCGCGCCCCACGCTTCGGGCGCCGGACCGGCGAGCCCACCTAGCGCACGGGGATGGCGTCACCCTCCGATGCCCCCGGGCCGGGGGCATCGTCCACGGGTTCGGCATCCAGCAGCAGCGCCCCGGCCGCGGGCACGTGGCCCGTCGCCTGCGTGGCGGCGGTGAAGGCCTGCGGCACGGCGGCGTTGCGCTCCCAGGCCATCAGGTAGGGATACGGATTGACGCTGTCACCACCGCCGGGATGGATCTCGAAGTGCAGGTGCGGAGGAGTGGTGATGGCCTGCCCCGTGTTGCCGAGGAAGGCGATGACCTGGCCGGCGCGCACACGCGCGCCATCCGCCGTGGCGGGCGCATAGGCCGAGAGGTGCGCGTAGTAGTACCCGGTGCCGGCATCGTCGGTGAGCCACAGGCGGTTTCCACCCAGCGTGTTGACGCCCACCTTCGACAGCGTGCCGTCCGCCACGGCCACCACCGGGGTGCCCATGGCCGCGAACAGGTCGGCCCCGTGATGCCATCCCGTGCCCGCGCGCGGCGCGCCGTAGTCGTCGCTGTAGCCGACGCCATCGCCGAGCACCGGGAACACGTAGCCCTGCGGCGAGGGCGTGCCCGCCGCGGCACCCGGGTCGCGACGGGGAAGCCCGAGCGAGGGAGATGCATCGGGTGCCGAGGCGACTGGCGGCACGTAGCCCCCCGCGCCAGGCGCGGTGGACACGGGGGGCGCCGTCGGCAGCGGTGCCCCCGCCTGCGCCCCATCCGCCGAGGGCGTGGCGGCACCGGGTGCCGACGGCGCGCTGCCGGGGTCGGGCGACGGCGCATCCGGAAGCACCTCCCCGGTTTCCGCCTCCACGCGGCCGATCACCACCTGCGTGCCGGGCGCAAGGCCCGTGGCCGGGTCGGTCACCTCGATGCGCAGCGCATTGGCGGTCACCTCGCCGCCCGTCACCAGTCGCTCCACCAGCACCATGGTGCCGAGGCCGGGGATCTCCACCGGCGCCCCGGGCTGCTCCTCGATGGCACGGCCGTCCACCACGATGTCCGCGGCCCACTCGGTAACGCCCGCCGTGGTGCCCTCCCCGCCGGTGTCCGACCGCACACCCACGCGCAGCGAGTTGACCACCACGCGACCGCCCATCAGGCTCACGCCCGATGCCTCGGCGATCGTGGCCGCAAGTTGCCCGCCCCCACGTGGCCCGGCCGCAGCGCGCACCGACACGCGGCCGCCCGATGCCACGGATCCGCGCGGCTCCGCCGCAGCCGTGCGCACTGGGTTGCGCGGCGATGCTGCGGCCGAGGCCACATTGCCCCCCGGAAGGATCGCCCCGATGCCGCGGGCCGAGGGATCCGCCATCCCCGGGGCAACGGCGAGCGAGGCCGCACACAGCAGGCCGGTGCCGCAGGCACCCAGCACCAGGAGTCGACGTGCGCCGATCACGACACGATTGTGACCGTGTCGCCGGACGGGGTCAACGCGCAATGCATACGGGTGTCACGTGCAACCGTGATTTCCCTGCTCAGGATCAATTCATGAAAGGGTCGTCGACCGTGCGGCACGCAAACGCCACAAAACCCCTGCGCGGCCTCGCGGCCGCCATCGCCGGATGCGCCGTGATCGGTGCAGCGGCCCTGCCCTCCACCGCGATGGCCGACCCCGCCTCTGTCGCCGCGAAGAAGCGCGAGGTGCGCGAGCTGAAGGCCAAGCTCGACAGCATCGGCGCGCGCGTGGGGGTCGTGGCAGAGCGCTATAACGGCGCGCGGTGGCGGCTGTCGGTGATCCAGGGTCGCCTCGACAAGAACCAGAAGGTGCTGGCCCAGGCGATCGAGGACATGAAGGCATCCCAGCGCATCCTGGGCGACCGCCTCGACGCCCTCTACCGCCGCCCCGAGCCGAACCTGGTCGAGGTGCTGGTGTCCAGCGGCAGCCTCACCGATGCCATGAGCGAGATGGAGGGGATCGAACGGGCCGGCACCGAGGACGCGCGCGTCGTGGGCAAGGTGCGCCGGTTCCGCGACCGCACGCGCACGGTGCGCGTGGAGCTTGCCAAGGACCGCGAGTCCGCGAAGGTCCAGGTGCGCAAGGCGGCCGCGGCCAAGCGACGCGCCGAGGCCATCCTCGCCGAGCGCAAGCGCCTGCTGGAGAACGCGCGCGCCGACCTGCGTCAGGCCATCGCCGACGAGCGCCGACGCCGCGCGGCGCAGGCCCGCTCACTGGCGTCATCCGGCTATTCGACGTTCCGCGGCCCGCTGCCCGACGGCGCCGGTAATGCCGAGGCCGCGCGCATCGCACTGTCATTCCAGGGCGTGCCCTACGTGTGGGGCGGCGCGTCGCCATCAGGCTTCGACTGCTCGGGGCTGGCGTCGTACGCATACGCGCAGATCGGCAAGAGCGTGCCGCACTACACCTACGCCATCTGGGGCCAGTTCCCGCAGGTGCCGTCCGATCAGCTGCAGGCGGGTGACCTCGTGTTCTTCAGCGGCCTCGGCCACATGGGCATCTACATCGGCGGCGGGAACTTCGTGCATGCGCCCCAGACCGGTGACGTGGTGCGCGTGCAGTCGCTCGCCAGCCGGTCCGGCAACTACGTGGGGGCCGTCCGCCCCTAGCCGGGACGGCGGCGACACGCGGGCGGCTGATGGCGCCGCCAAACGTGGCAAGATCGGCGCGTGCTTCCCGAGCTCGGGTCCATCGGGCCCTTCACCTTCTATTCGTTCGGCCTCATGGCCGCGCTCGCGATTGTCGTCGCGGCCGTCTTCCTCGCCGTCGACCTGCGTCAGCGCGGGCTCGATGCGGGCATGGCCGTGGAGGTCGCCATGGCCGCGGGCATCGGCGGGTTCCTGGGCGCGCGCATCTACTACGTGGTCGAGCACTGGGGCGAGCCCGGGGAGGGCTTGCTCACGGGGGCCGGACTCGTCTGGTACGGGGGCGTGGCCGGGGGCGTGATCGGGGTGACCCTCGTGTCCCTGTGGAGACGGCTGCCCATCGGGCTGATGGCCAACATGACCGCCGCACCGCTGGCCCTGGGGTATGCGATCGGGCGCATCGGATGCCAACTGGCGGGCGACGGCGACTACGGCGACCTCACCACCCTGCCATGGGGCATGGCATACCCCGAGGGCACGGTGCCAACCACCGACATCGTCCACCCCACTCCGGTGTACGAGACCCTCGCGGGCCTCGTGATCTTCTGGATCCTCTGGCGCATGAGGGGCCGCCTCACCGCGCCCTGGGCGCTGTTCGGCCTGTACCTGGTGCTGGCGGGGGCCGAGAGGTTCCTCGTGGAGTTCGTGCGGGCAACGCCGATCGTCGCCGGTGGACTCACGACGGCGCAGTTCATCTCCCTGGGGATCATCGCCATCGGCGCGATCCTCGTGTGGCGGGGCTGGAACCGCCGCGACCCGGCGTGGGTCGGCGAGCCCGCAGGGAGCCCGGCGGGCTAGGAGCCGCCCCCCGGAACCCAGAGCACGTCCGGACGGCCCGCGGACGCGTTGGCACCACGCGCGAGGATGAAGAACAGGTCGGAGAGCCGGTTGAGATAGGCGATCACGTTTTCGCCCACCGCGCCCGTGGGCTCGTGATCGGCCAGCATCACCACCGCGCGCTCGGCGCGGCGGCATACCGTGCGCGCCACATGCAGGTGCGCCGCGGCGGGGCTGCCACCGGGGAGCACGAAGCTGGTCAGCGCCTCGAGCCCGGAATTCACCTCATCACACCACTGCTCCAGCCACGCCACCCGCTGCGGGGCGATGCGCAGGCGCCCCTCCGCCGACTCCGGATCAACGGGCACGGCGAGGTCGGCACCCACGTCGAACAGGTCGTTCTGCACCTGCCCCAGGCGGGAATCCCACCCGTCCGGCAGGTCGCACAGGCGCACCACACCGACCACGGCGTTCAGCTCGTCCACCTCGCCGTATGCGTTCACCCGCAGGTGGTCCTTGCGCACCAGCGTCATGTCACCGAGGCGGGTGTCGCCCTGATCACCTTGGCGTGTGTAGATCTTGGTCAGGTGGATGCCCATGGCGGCACCATAGACCCTGCGCCGGTCGGAACCCCGCTGCTACGGATCCGCGGGGTGGCGGGCGTCCCAGCCGCGGGCGAACACCGCGGCGGTGCGGGCGTCATGCACGCGCCCCATCAACTGCTCCCCACGCATCGCAAGCAGCAGCTCGGTGAGCCATGGGCCGGGAGGGCGTTCGAGCATCATGGCCAGTTCGCGGCCGTCCAGCGGGGGGCGGATCGGCTCGAGGCCCGCGATGTGCCCATGCGTGGCCAGCATGTCGCGGGCCAGGGCCAGATGCCGCGTGATCTGGATGGGCGTGGTGCGCGGTCCATCCGTGGCAAGGCGGTCCGCCACCGAGAGCACGATGGCCTCGACCGGGTCGGGGGCAACCCGCCGCAGGTAGCGGTCGTACTGGGCCAGAGTGAGCGGCTGGCGATGCACCAGGAAGCCCAGGGCCAGGTGGTGCCGCACGCCGCGCACCACGAACTCGCGCAGGTCGTTGGACGTCCGCATGTGCCGGAACCACGCATCCGCCATGTCGGCGCCCACCCGGTCGTGGTGGGGGAAGATGACGCGCCCGCTGTCCAGCACCCCCCGCGTCCCGGCCTTGGCCATGTCATGGAGGAGGGCGGTGATACGCAGCGCCTCGCCACGGGTGAGGCCGTCCGCAAGGGGCGCCGCGAGCGAGGCGGAGACCAGGTGCGCGTCGGAGCGGAACACCTCCCCGGGGTCGCGCTCGATCGCGACCACGTTGTCCAGTACCTCGAGGGTGTGACCGAGGACATCGAGATGGTGATACGCGCTCTGCTCCACCCCGCGGCAGTCCTCCAACTGGGGAACCAGGCCGCCGAGGCCACCGACCGAATCAAGGGCCCGCACGGCCCGCCCCGGGTCCGGCGCGGTGACGATGCGGGCGAACTCCTCCATGACGCGCTCGCCGGGGGCATCGGCGATCCCCGCGGACGCCACGCGCGCCGCGTCCACGGCGGCGGTATCCATCGAGAAGCCGAGGGCGTCGGCGATGCGCGCGAGGCGCAGCACGCGCACCGGGTCGTCGCGGAGGGCGGCCGGCCCCACAAGCGCCATGCGCTTCGCGCGCAGGTCGTCCAGGCCGCCGTGGCGATCGATGACGCCCCCTGTGCCATCGGCCCGCAGGGCCAGGGCGTTGACGGTGAAATCCCGGCGCGAGAGGTCGTCCTCGAGCCCCTCGCCCAGCACGGGCATGATGTCCACCTGGCACGGGAGGTCGCCGCCCGAAAGGCGCCACGCCCCGAAGTCCCGCGACAGCCGGAACCGGGATGCCCCGTGCGCGCGCCCGAGCGCGCGCGCCTCGGCCTCCGGATCCCCTGCGGTGACCACGTCGAGGTCGGCCACCGGCCGGCCCAGCAGGGCGTCGCGCAACCCGCCGCCCACCACCCATGCGGGCGCGGTGAGCGGCGCGAGCGGCGCGGTGAGGCCACGGGCGTCGAGGTCGGCCGTCACCCCCGGTGGTCCCGCGCGACGCGCGGACTCACCCCGCACGTCACCTCGTAGGAGATGGAGCCACGCCACGCCGCGACCTCCTCGGCCGTGATGCGCTCAGTGCCCTGGCGGCCGACGATCACCACCTCCTCCCCACCCCGCTCATCCGCCTCGGGGCCGAGGTCCACGGCGAGGAGGTCCATCGAGACCGTGCCCACCACGGGCACGCGGCGGCCACCCACCAGCACCTGCGCCCGGTTGGACAGGTCACGGGCGAACCCGTCCGCGTATCCCACGGGAACGATGCCAACCCAGGTGCCGCGCGCGGCCCGCCAGGTACGCCCGTACCCCGCGCTCATCCGGGACGTGAACGGCTTCACCACCGCCAGGCGCGAGCGCCATGTCATCACCGGCACCAGGTCATCATCCGAGGGGTCCCCGCCGAAGGGCGAGCACCCGTACAGCGCGATGCCGCACCGCACCATGTCGAACGCGGCGGACGGATCGCGCAGGGTGGCGGCGCTGTTGGATGCATGCACGATGACCCCGGGGAACCGCTCGCGCATGCCGGGCACGACCTGGCGGAACCGGATGAGCTGCTCGCGCATGAACCCCGCCTCCGGCCCATCGCACTCATCCGCGGTGGCGAAGTGCGTCATGAGGCCCGCCACCTCGCACCCGGCTGCTGCCGCGGAGTCGGCCAGGGTGCGTGCATCCGCGGGCGCCACGCCAAGGCGACCCATCCCCGTATCCACCTCCACGTGCACGCGCGCACTGCGACCCGCATGCGCTGCGGCGTCGGCGATGGCGCGCACGCAGACGGCGCTGCCGACCACCACCTCGCAGTCCGCGGCCACGGCACGGGCCGGGGCCGCCCCGGTGAGCGGACTCATGATGAGAATGCGCGCGGAGATGCCGCCCAGGCGCAGCTCCTCGGCCTCCTCCACGCTCGCAACGGCCAGGCTGCCCGCACCGCCATCCAGGGCGGCGCGGGCGCAGGCGACGGCGCCGTGGCCGTAGCCGTTGGCCTTGACCACGGCCATCAGCTCCGCGTCACCCGCTGCACGCGCGAGGCGGGCCGCGTTGTGGCGCAGGGCGTCCAGGTCGATGACGGCCGTGGAGCGCGCGTCGGACGTCATGCAGCGACCTCCATGCGCGCCCGGGGAAGGGCCTCGACGATGTCGCTGGCGATCGTGCCCTCGCCGAGACCGGCAATCTCCCCGGCCCGGGCATGCAGCGCCGCGCCGCAGATGGCGGCGTCGGCCGGCGGCAGGCCGCGTGCGAGCAGCGCCGCGAGGACCCCGGACAGGACATCGCCGGAACCGGCCGTGGCCAGCACGGCCGAGCCCTCGTCGATCACCACGGGCAGGGCGCCGGGTGCGCAGACGAGCGTGCCCGGCCCCTTCAGCAGCGCCACCGCATCCGAGCGCCCGCACAGGTCACGTGCCGCCTGCAGCCGGGACGCCGTGACCTGCTCCCGCGTACGCCCGAGCAGCCGCGCCGCCTCGCCCGCATGCGGAGTGATGACCGTGGGCCCCGGGCGCCCACGCAGCGCGCCGAGGTCGTCGCCAAGGTGCCACAGACCATCGGCATCGAGAACCACGGGGAGCTCCAGCGCGGCGAGCAGTGCGCGCACGAGCGGGGCGGAACCGGGATCCCGGCCAAGCCCCGGGCCGACGACCACCGCGCCGGCGCGCGACGCCTGGTGCATCACCGCGTCAAGCGACCGTGGCGATACCCCGGAGCCAGTCGGCACCCCCACCACCATCACCTCAGGCGTGCCCATTGCCACCTCCGCGCGGACGGCCTCGGGCACGCATGCCACCACCAGGCCGGCACCCGCGCGCAGCGCCGCCCGTGTGCACAGGCGCGCGGCGCCGCTCATCCCCGGGGCGCCCGCCACGGCGAGCACGGCCCCTGCGCGGTACTTGTCCGCCGCAGGGTCACGCGAAGGGATGGCACCGATCACCCCACGGGTCGCGCGCCACGCGCAGGGCTCCGGCCGCAGGTCGCGCGGGATGCCGATGTCGGCCACCACGACCTCGCCGGACAGCTCACGCCCGGGCGCGATGCGAAGCCCGGCCTTCTCCTCCGCGAAGGTGACCGTGAGGCAGGCGCGCACGGCGGGCCCGGGCGCCTCGCCGGTGTCGGCGTCCACGCCGGTCGGTACATCCAGGGCTGCAACGGGCGCACCGGATGCGCGGAGCGCCACGACGGCCTCGGCCACCATCCCCCGCGGGGCACCGCGCGTGCCCGTGCCGAGCAGCGCATCCACCACCACCCTCCCACCGGCCCGCAGCGCATTGAGGTCGACGTCATGGATGGCGATGCCGGCATCGGCGGCCCGGGCCGTCATGAGCGCGCCATCCGGGGACTCCGGCGCGCGGGCTCCGGGAGCCTGCACGCGAACGTCCCACCCGGCCTCCGCGAGATGGCGCGCCACCACCATGCCATCGCCGCCATTGTTGCCCGGGCCCACCAGCACGGTCACCGCCGAGCCGGCAGGGAATGCCCCGGCGATCACCCGCGCCGCTCGTAAGCCGGCGGTCTCCATGAGGACCTCGCCCGGTGTGCCCGCGGCGACCGCGCGCGCATCCGCGTCGCGGACGGCGGCGGCATCGAAGAGCGGGAGCATTCCAGCGAGCGGCGGCATGCCCCACATCCTATTGACGGGGCTCGCCGCCCCTCAGGATCGCGACGGCGGCGGCCATGCCCCGCGAGTGCGTGAGGGACAGCATCACCTCGACCACGCCGAGCATGGACGCCCGGTGCAGGCAGCGGCCCGCCAGTATCACCGTGGGCGCGCCGCGCCCACGCACGACCTCGGCCTCATGCCAGCGGGTCATCCCGATGCCGAGGGCCTTCCCCACCGCCTCCTTGGCGGCGAACCGCGCGGCGAAGTGCTGCGGCGGGTAGGCACGCGACTCGCAGTAGGCCTGCTCCGCGGGGGTGAAGCACCGCTGGGCAAAGCGGGGGTGGCGCTCCAGCGCACGCTCGATCCGTTCGATCTCGATGAGGTCGATGCCGACCCCCACGATGCCCGGGCCCATCGGCGGGCTCATTCCACCGTGACCGTCTTCGCGAGGTTGCGGGGCTGGTCCACATTCAGCCCGCGGGCGCGCGCCACGGCATAGGCGAATAGCTGGAGGGGCACCACCGCCAGCACCGAGGCCAGGAGCGGCGGGGTGCGTGGCACGAACAGCACCTCATCTGCGTGCGCCGCGATCTCCTCGTTGCCCTGGCTGGCCACGACGATCACCTCGGCGCCGCGGGCCCGGACCTCCTGGATGTTCGAGACGACCTTGTCGAACACGTGGCCATCGGTGGCAACCACGACCACCGGCGACCCGTCGTCCAGCAGGGCGATGGGGCCATGCTTCATCTCACCGGCGGGATAGGCCTCGGTGGGCACGTACGAGATCTCCTTCAGCTTCAGGGCGCCCTCGTACGACACCGGCATGCCCACGTGCCTTCCGAGGTACAGGAAGAACGGGCGGTCCGCATACTTCGCGCCCACGGCGAGCGCATGCGCGGCATCGTCGGAGGCCAGGTATTCCTGCACCAGGTCCGGCACGCGGTGGAGCTCCTCGCCGAGGTCCGCGGCGCCCGCGGCGGAGAGCACATGGCGCGCGCGACCCATCTTCAGGGCGAGAAGGGCCAGCGCCACCACCTGCGCCGTGTGGGTCTTGGTGGCGGCCACGCCGATCTCCAGCCCCGCGCGGGTGTAGAGCACCCCATCGGCGTCGCGGACGGCCTGCGACCCCATGATGTTCGTAAGCGCCACGACGTGGGCACCGCGCTCGCGGGCCACGCGCATGGCGGCGAGGGTGTCGGCGGTCTCGCCGCTCTGGGTTATGCCGATCACCAGGTCGCCGGGCCCGGCGAGGCAGGTCCGGTACCGGTACTCGCTGGCCACTTCGACGTGCACCGGCACCTGCGCCCAGTCCTCGATGAGGTAGCGCCCCACCAGGCCGGCATGGAACGATGTGCCGCAGGCGACGATATGCACCCGTTCCACGCGACCCAGGGCGGCATCATCGAGGCCCAGCCCCGGCAGGTCGATCTCCCCCTCGGGGCGCAGGCGGTCGCCGATGGTGTCGCGCAGGGCGGCGGGCTGCTCGTGGATCTCCTTGAGCATGAAGGTGTCGTAGCCGCCCTTCTCGGCGGCGTCCTCGTCCCAGTCGACCCGGGTGATGTCGCGCGCGATGGCCACGTCACCCTCATGGATGGTCACCGAGTCGCGCTCCACCACCACGATCTCGCCCGATTCGACCGCGATGGTGTCGCGGGTCTCGGGCAGGAACGCAGGGATGGCCGAGGCCACGAATCGCTCGCCCTCGCCCACCCCCACCACCAGCGGGGTCTCCTGCCGATACGCCACGAGCCGGCCGGGTTCATCGGCAGCGGACGACACGATGGTGAAGTGGCCCTCCAGGCGGTCGATCGCCGCGCGCATCGCCGCCACGAGGTCGCCCGCGTAGTACCGGGCGATGAGATGCGGGATCACCTCGGCATCGGTCTCGCTGCGGAACACCACGCCCTCGTCCTGCAGTTCGGCGCGAAGGCGGGCGTAGTTCTCGACGATGCCGTTCATCACGACGTTGATGCGTCCCGTCGCGTCTGCGTGCGGGTGCGCGTTGGCCTCGGTCACGCGTCCATGAGTGGCCCAACGGGTGTGCCCCATGCCGACGGTCGCGGTGGAGGCGTCCGCGCCGCGGTCATGCACCGCCCGGCGCAACTCGGCCAGGTTTCCCACCGCGCGCACGGTGCGCGGGCCGTCGTCGTCCATCAGCACCACGCCTGCCGAGTCGTACCCCCGGTACTCGAGGCGTTCGAGGCCCGCGAGGATGAGCTCCTCGCATGGCCGCCCGCCCACGTATCCGATGATGCCGCACATCAGTGGCCTCCCCCGACCAGGCCCAGGGCATGACCCGCGGCCTCGGCGATCCCTGCGGCGATCTTCTCGCACTGCTCGGACGTCGGTGCCTCCACCATCACGCGCACCAGGGGCTCCGTGCCCGACGCCCGCAGCACGATGCGGCCATCGTCACCCAGATCGGCCTCGTGGGCGCGCACCAGGTCCCATACCTCCGAAGCATCGCCCAGGTCGCCCTTGCGCTCCACGCGGATGCTCACGAGCCGTTGCGGCATGCGGGTCATCACGGCCGCGGCGGTGGCGAGGGTGAGGCCGCGCTCCGCGAGCGCGGCCAACAGCATGAGCCCGCCGGCGAGGCCGTCGCCGGTGGGACCGCTCGCCAGGTTGATGAGGTGCCCGCTCTGCTCGCCCCCGAGGACGAACCCGTGCTCGCGCATCTCGGCCAGCACGTAGCGGTCGCCCACGTCGGTCCAGCGCACCTCGATCCCGTGCTCGGCCATCGCCCGGCGGAACCCCAGGTTGGTCATCGTGGTGGTGACCACCGCCGGGCCGGGCAGCTCGCCGCGCCCGTTCAGCCACAGGGCAAGAATCGCCAGGATCTGGTCGCCATCCACCACCGCCCCGGTGCCGTCGACGGCCAGCACGCGATCGCCATCGCCATCGAAGGCGAGGCCGAGCGCGGCGCCCTCCGCCACCACGCACTCCTGGAGCGCATCGAGGTGGGTCGATCCGCACGCGACGTTGATGTTCACGCCGTCGGGCTCCGCCCCGATCACCACCAGGTCGGCCCCGAGCGCCCGGAGCACGGCGGGCGCGGCGCTGACGGTGGCGCCGTTCGCGCAGTCCACCACGATGCGCTGCCCGGACAGGTCGAGCGGGAAGCGCTGCACCAACCGGGCGCGGTAGGCCTCGACGGCGTCGTCCCACCGGGTGATGGAGCCGACCTCGCCGGCGATGGGGCGGGCTCCGTCGTCGGACCGGATCAGGGCCTCGAGCGCGGCCTCCACGTCGTCGGGCAGCTTGAAGCCGTCCGGCCCGAATACCTTGATTCCGTTGTCGGGGAATGGGTTGTGCGAGGCGCTGATGACCACGCCGTTGGTGAAGCGCGCGTCATGCGCCACCAGCTCGGCCACCGCGGGAGTGGGCATGACCCCGCCCAGCACCACGTCGGCACCGGCGGACGCGATGCCCGCGGCCAGCGCGGCCTCCAGCATCGGGCCGCTCCGGCGGGTGTCCTGGCCCACCAGAACCGTGCCCCGGCCCCCGGGCGCGCGGCCGAGGGCACGCCCGATGGACATGGCCAACTCGGGCGTGAGGTCGGCGTTCGCGACCCCGCGGACGCCGTCCGTCCCGAAGAGGCTCCGGGCCGGGGGCGCCTGTCTGCTCAGCGCTTCGAGAACTGCGGACGCTTGCGGGCGCCCTTGAGGCCCGCCTTCTTGCGCTCCTTCTCGCGCGCGTCGCGCGTGAGGAAGCCCTCGCGCTTCAGCTCGGGCCGCAGGTTCTCGTCCATCTCCACCAGCGCGCGGGCGACTGCGTGGCGCAGGGCGCCGGCCTGGCCGGAGATCCCGCCGCCGTCGAGGCGTGCGGTCACGTTGAACTGGCCGTCCACGCCGGCGATCACCAGCGGCGAGCGGGCCTCGGTGACCAGCACCTTGCGGCCGAAGAAGTCGTCGATGGGGCGCCCGTTGCAGGTGATGGTTCCATCGCCGGGCTCGAGCACGATGCGGGCGACCGACGTCTTGCGCTTGCCGGTTGCCTGGATGCGGACCTGGACGGTGCTCATGCGGTGACCTTCCTCTCGAGCCGGAGGGGCTCGGGCGACTGCGCCTCGTGCGGGTGATCGGGACCGGCGTAAACCTTCATCTTCAGCAACTGCTTCCGGCCCAGCGAGTTCTTGGGGAGCATCCCACGGACGGCCATGCGGATGACCTCCTCGGGACGGCGCTCGAGCTGCTCACGCAGCGTGCGCTTGCGGATGCCGCCCGGGTAGCCCGAGTGGCGCCAGTAGAGCTTGTCGTCCATCTTCTGGCCCGTGACCGCGATCTTCTCGGCGTTCACGACCACCACGAAATCACCGCAGTCGGCGTGCGGCGTGAAGAACGGCGACCGCTTTCCGCGGATCGTCTCGGCGATGGTGGCGGCGAGGCGGCCGAGGTTCTGTCCCTCGGCGTCGACGATGTACCAGCGGCGATCCACATCGCCGGGCTTGGCGCTCTTCGTCGACTTGGTGGGGTGAGCGGTGGGCACGATCCTCCGATGGGTGAGCAGGCAGAAGCGATTCCGCCCGGGAACGACGGCGAATCGTAGGGAAGCCCCCGCGTCGTCGCAACCGACCATGGCGCAGGGGCACAGGACGCACCGGAACCACGCATCCGGCCAGCCTTACACTGTCTGGTAGGGTAGTGCGAAATTCAGCACCGCGGAGTGCCCCATGCGCCGATCCACATCCACCATCAATCGCTGCCAGGCCGTCGCCACCCATGGGCGTCGCTGCCGGCAGACGCCGTTCATGACGAGCCCGTTCTGCTGGCACCACACGGCAGCCGCTGACCGCGATGCGCTGCGGCGGCAGTCCCTGCGTGGCGACGATCAGGCGAAGGAACTCGTGGACCGCATCGTGAACGCCGACCTCACCGAGGAGCAGGTGGAGCGCATCGAGCGCGCGCTCGCGGCGCGCTCCTAGTACCGGCACGACCTCGCGGGAGCGCTACTCCCACTCGATGGTGGGACCCGAACCGGCACGACCTCGCGGGAGCGCTACTCCCACTCGATCGTGCCGGGGGGCTTGCTGGTCACATCCAGCACCACGCGGTTCACGCCGGGCACCTCGTTGATGATGCGGCTCGAGATCTTCTCGATCAGGTCGTAGGGCAGGCGGGCCCAGTCGGCAGTCATGGCATCGTCGCTGGTGACGGCACGGATCACGATGGGGTAGGCGTATGTACGGCTGTCGCCCTGCACGCCCACCGACCGCACCGCGGGGAGAACGGCGAACGACTGCCAAAGGTCCCGATACATGCCGGCGAGGCGGATCTCCTCCTGCAGCACGAAGTCCGCATGCCGCAGGATCTCCAGGCGCTCCGCCGTGACCTCGCCGATGATGCGGATGGCAAGGCCGGGGCCGGGGAAGGGCTGACGCCACACCATGCGCTCGGGAAGGCCGAGCTCCTCGCCCACGAGCCGCACCTCATCCTTGAACAGCTGGCGCAGCGGCTCCACGAGCTCCATCTCCATGTCATCGGGCAGGCCCCCGACGTTGTGATGGCTCTTGATGGTGGCCGCGTTCGTGCCGCCGCCCGACTCGATCACGTCGCTGTAGAGCGTGCCCTGCACCAGGAACTTCTCGTTGCCCAGCCGGGCGGCCTCGGCGTCGAAGGTGTTGATGAACTCGGCGCCGATGATCTTGCGCTTCTGCTCCGGATCGGTCACGCCGACAAGCCTCGACAGGAACTGCTCCTGCGCGCGCACATGAACCAGCGGTACGTGGAAGTGGTGGCCGAAGGCCTCCTCCACCTGCTCCCCCTCGTTCATGCGGAGCATGCCGTGGTCCACGAACACGCAGGTGAGGTTGTCGCCGATCGCGCGGTGCACCAGCAGGGCCGCCACGGCGCTGTCCACGCCGCCCGACAGCCCGCAGATGGCCCGGCGGTCGCCCACCTGCTCGCGGATGCGCCGCACCTGGTCGTCGATGACGTTGGCGGGGGTCCACGTGGGCGCCAGATCGCACGCGTCGAACAGGAATGCCTTCAGCAGGTCCGTTCCGAAGGGCGTGTGCACCACCTCGGGGTGGAACTGCACGGCAAAGCGCCGGCTGGCCCGGTCCTCCATCGCCGCGATGGGAGCGCCCTGCGTCTGGGCGGTGACGCTGAAGCCATCGGGTGCGCCGGTGACCGCGTCGCGATGGCTCATCCAGCACGTCTCGGCCGGGAGGTCCCGGAACAGCCCCTCACGCGATAGCACGCGGATGTCGGTGCGGCCGAACTCACCTGAGCCATTGTTGGTGACCACGCCGCCCAGCGCCTGCGCCATTGACTGCATGCCGTAGCAGATGCCCAGAACGGGAATCCCGAGCTCCAGCAGACGGCGATCCAATGTGGGCGCGCCCTCCTCGTACACCGATGCCGGCCCGCCCGAGAGGATGATGCCGCCGGGGGCGATGCGCGCGACCTCGGCAGGGTCGATGTCGTGCGGCACGATGGCCGAGAACACCCGGCATTCGCGCACGCGGCGCGCGATCAGCTGGCTGTACTGGGCGCCGAAGTCGACGACCAGGACGCCCCCTGCGGCCTGGTGCTCGAGCTCGGGGGCGAGATGGAATGCCCCCACGTCAGCCCATGCCGACCGACTGCGCCTGCTGCAGCTTCTTGCCCTCGGTCTTCAGCGCGGGGGCGATCATGACCTCGCACTTCTGGAAGCTCTGGATCGACTCGTAGCCGCAGGTGGCCAGGGCGTTGCGCAGTCCGCCGATCAGGTTGAGGGACCCGTCGTTCTCATGGGCCGGCCCCATCAGGATCTCCTCGAGGGTGCCGATGGCGGTGGTGCGCACGCGGGTTCCGCGCGGCAGCTCGGGGTGGAACGTGGCCATGCCCCAGTGGTTGCCGTGTCCGGGGGCCTCGGCCGCCTTCGCCAGCGGGGACCCCACCATGCGGGCGTCCGCACCGCACGCGATGGCCTTGGCCAGGTCGCCGCCATAGGCCATGCCGCCGTCAGCGATCACGTTCACGTACTGGCCGGTCTCAAGCAGGTGCTGCATGCGCGCGCCCGCGGCATCGGCAATGGCCGTGGCCTGCGGCACCCCTACGCCGATCACCTGGCGCGTGGTGCACGCCGCGCCCGGACCCACGCCCACCAGCACTCCCACCGCGCCGGTGCGCATGAGGTGCAGGGCCGTGGAGTACGACGCGCACCCGCCCACGATGACCGGGACCGGCAGGTCGGCGATGAACTGCTTGAGGTTGAGCGGCTCCACCGATGAGGAAACGTGCTCAGCCGACACCACCGTCCCCTGGATCACCAGGATGTCGAGGCCGGCATCGAGGGCCGGGCCGATGAACTGCTCCACCCGCTGCGGCGTGAGCGACCCCGCGGTGAGCACCCCCGACGCCTTGATCTCGCGGATGCGCTCCACCATCAGGTCGGGGTTGACGTCGCGGGCGCGGTAGATGTCCTGCAGGCCCGCCGTGGCGGTCTCCGGCGGGTACCCGGCGATCTTTCGCAACTCGGCGTCGGGGTCCTCGTACCGGCTCTGGATGCCCTCGAGGTTCAGCACTCCCAGGCCGCCCAGCTTCCCGATCGCGATCGCCGTGGCCGGCGACACCACGCCGTCCATCGCCGAGGCCAGCAACGGGATCTCGAGCGGGTGGGGACCGAGCTGCCACGAGAGGTCGACGTCCTCGGGATCGCGGGTGCGCCTGCTGGGGACGATGGCGATCTCGTCCAGCCCGTATGCCCGGCGCCCGCGCTTGCCCCGGCCGATCTCGATCTCCACCCGTGCCCCCCGTGTATCGCTCGCTTGGGCGGGCAACCTACCACCCCCGCCCGGACGGCCGGACGGGGCATTCGGGGGGGCCGAGGGGGCCCCTCAGACCCCCTCGGGGACCTCTTCCACGGTCACCTGGCGCGCCAGCGCATCCACGTCGGCGCGGTCCACCACGCCGGCACCGAGCAGCTGGGTACTGGCGGCGCCGGACGCCACGCCGCGGCGCAGCGCCTCCTCCTCCCCCGCACCGTCGTAGGTGCCGGCCAGGTAGCCGGCCAGGAAGGCGTCGCCCGAGCCCACGCTGCTCACCACGTCGGTGCGCACGTCGATCCGCGCGCGCAGGGTGCGACGGCCATCGCCGTCGGGCTCCGCGAGGCGCGCCACGCACCCGCTCTCGTCGTGCACCAGCGACGAACGCGCGCCCAGCCCGCACAGGGCCTCCGCGCCCACCACCGCATCCTCCTCATCGGAGAACTCGTTCCCCACTACCTCCTCCGCCTCGCGGGCGTTGGGGCTGACCAGCCATGGCTCGGCCGCCAGGGCGGCCCGCATCGCGGGGCCCGGCACGTCCACCACGATGGGCAGGTCGGGACGGCCGATCTCACCGGCCATGGCCGCGTAGAAGTCCACCGGGACATCACGCGGCAGGGACCCCGCGAACACCACGATGTCGGCGCCCTTCGACAGGTACGCCAGCTTCTCCATCAGCAGTTCCAGTTCCGAATCGGCCACCGACGGGCCGTACTCGTTGATCTCGGTCTGCTGCATCGACGTGGGGTCCACGACTGCGGTCGACGTCCGTGATTCGTCCCCGATGCGCACGAAGTCGTTGAGGATCCCCTCCGCGGTGAGCTGCTCGATGATCGACGTGCCGGTGCGCCCGCCGGCGAGCCCGGTGGCGATGACCGGTTGCCCCAGGTTGCGCAGCGCGCGCGCCACGTTCACGCCCTTGCCGCCCGGCAGGGTGAGCGCGTCACTCGCGCGGTGCCGCCGGCCGGCCTGGAAGTTCGGCACGCTCAGGGTGCGGTCGAGCGCGGCGTTGAGGGTGACCGTGAGGATCATGTGAACACGGACCCTATCCCGGCGAACGCGGTCCTGACCGAATCGGTGAACCCCGGCGCGGCCACCGCGCGGTCCGCCGCGAGGGGTGCGCCACCCACCACGCGGTCCCCCTGCATCACCTCCACGCGCCCGATGGGCTGGCCCTGCGTCACCGGGGCCATGGCCATCGCCGGGGCGGTCACCCGCAGGCGGATCGGCTCACCAAGGCGCACGGTTGCCGCCAGCGGAACCCGTGGCGCGAGCCCCACGGTCGCGCCCGGCACCCCCTGCACCTCCAGCGATGCCACGGGCTGGCCGCGTCGCACCACCACCGGCCGCGAGAACTGCCCGAAGCCCCACTCGAGCAGCGCCTTCGCGTCCCGTGCCCGCGTCTGGCGATCCGGCTCGCCCATCAGCACCGCGTACATGTCGCGGTCGAGCGCCGGCGAGGTGGCATGGGCCACCAGGGTGTACCCGGCGTCGTCGGTGTGGCCGGTCTTGATGCCGTCCGCCGCCGGCATGATCGCCAGCAGGTCGTTCTGCGACTGCAACCGTCGCGACCCCTCACCACCCGGACCGGGCAGCGTGACGACGCGACCGCCCACCAGCGACCGCAGCAGGGGCACCTTCATCACCTCGCGCCCGAGCGCGGCCAGGTCGCGCGGTGACGACTCGTGCCCGGGCTCGTCGAGCCCGTGCGGGTTCGCGAACCGCGTGCGGCTGAGGCCCATGGCGGCGGCGCGTTCGTTCATCCGCTGCACGAACTCGGCCTCGGAACCCGACACCGCATAGGCGATGGCGATGGCCGCGTCGTTGCCGCTGCCCACCATGAGGCCGCGGACCAGGTCGCGCATCGTGATGCGCTCACCGGCGCGGAGACCCGCCGAGGACTCCCCCACCGCCACGGCGCCCGGCGCCACGGTGACGACGCGGTCGAGATCACCAGACTCGATCGCCACGAGGGCGGTCATCATCTTGGTGAGGCTGGCCATGGGCCGGGCGGTGTCGGCGGCCCGCTCGGCCAGGACCTCGCCCGTCGGGCCATCCACCAGCAACCACGCCGACCCCGCCGGGGACGGTGGCCGGTCCGCGGCGAGCGCTGTGGCCGCGGGGGCCATGAGCACGGCTGCAAGGGCCGCCCGGAGGACGCGTCGCACATGTTCGATCGTACCAGCGACCCCCCTCCGGACGAGGCACGCCGGGCGCGCGGGTGCAACGCTTCAGGGGTGGCCACCGACACCGCCGAGACGGTCGTGATCCCCGCGGCAACGGGGCCGCGCGGGCTGACGGAGGATGAGGCACGCGCCCGCCGGCCCGCGCGCCGGCGGCGTGCCGCCGGCCGGTCGTACGCGAGCATCGTGAGGGCCAACGTCTTCACGCTGTTCAACCTGATCCTCGCGACGTTCGCGGTGATCACGCTGTTGTTCGGTGACTGGCGCGATGTGTTCTTCCTCGCGATCCTGGTCATCAACATCTCCATCGGCATCGCCCAGGAGGTGCGCGCCAAACGCGCCGTGGCACGGCTGGCCGCGCTGGTGGCGCCGACCGCCCGCGTCATGCGCGATGGCACCGAGCGCCCCGTGGATGTCGACGACGTCGTGCCCGGCGACCTGGTGCTGATCGGCACAGGCGACCAGCTCATCGCCGACGGCACCCTGCGCGAGGCGGCGGGGCTGGCGCTGGACGAGGCGGTGCTCACCGGGGAGTCCCGGCCCGTCACCCGCGAGGCCGGGGATCCGGTGCGCGCCGGGGCCTTCTGCGCCGAGGGCTCCGGTGCCTACGTGGCCGAGGCCGTGGGCGACGACTCATACGCGGGGCACGTCTCCGACATCGCGCGGTCGTTCCGCCACCCGCTCTCGCCCCTGCAGCGCGCGATGAACCGTCTGCTCATCGCGATGGTGGCGATCATGATCCCGCTCGGGGCCGTGCTGGCACTTGCCCTCTGGCGCACCAGCCCCGACCTGGAGGAGGCCGTCTCCACGGCCACGGCGGCCATGGTCACGCTCATCCCCGAGGGGCTCATCCTCCTGGCCAGCATCACCTACGCGGTCAGCACCATCCGCATGTCGAGGCGCGGGGCACTCGCGCAGCAGCTCTCGGCCATCGAGGCACTGGCGTCGGCCGACATGGTCCTGGTGGACAAGACCGGCACGCTCACCACCGGCGAGGCGCGGCTGGTGCACCGCCAGCCCGCGGATGACGGCAACCCCGCCGCCCTCGACGACGCCCTGGCCATGTACACGGCCTGCTGGCGCGACCGGGACGAGACGCTCGGCGCCATCGCCGCCGAGCTGCCGCACGATCCCGTGACTCCCGCCGAGGCCGTCCCCTTCACCTCGCGCCGCCGCTGGGCCGGGGTGCGCCTGGAGGGCCGCACGCTGGTGCTCGGCGCCCCCGGGGTGGTGAACCCCGGTCCGCTTGCCGATGTGGTCCACAGGGAGTCCGGCCACGGGCGACGGGTGCTGGTGCTCGCCACCGGCGAGGCCCCCCTCGGTGCCCCGGGCCCGGACGATCCGCCACCCGCCGGCCTGCGCGCCCTGGGGGTGATCGCCCTGGCCGAGACGCTGCAGCCGGGGATCAAGGGGGCGATCGAGTTCCTCGGGCGCGAGGGGATCCCCGTGCACGTCGTCTCCGGCGATGCGCCTGCCACGGTCGGCGCCATCGCGGCCGACTGCGGCATCCATTCGAGCTCGCCCATCCTCGCCGCGGAGCTTCCCACCGACCCCGCCGCGCTATCCCGCGTGGTCACCGGGGCCGGCATCGTGGGGCGCGCGACGCCCGACGACAAGGAGCGAATCGTCAGCGCGCTTGCGGATGAGGGCTACAACGTCGCGATGATCGGTGACGGCGTGAACGACGTGCCGGCCCTCAAGCGATCGCGCATCGCCATCGCCCCCGCCGAGGCCAGCCAGATGGCGCGGGCGGTCGCCGACATCGTGATGGTGCGCGGGGGGTTCGCGTCCCTCGCGCCGATGATCCTCGAGGGCCGCCAGGCCCTGCGGAACCTGCAGCGGGTCAGCAAGCTGTTCGTGGCGAAGTCGTTCCTGGCCGCGTTCCTCATCCTCACCATCGGGCTGGTGCCCACCACCTACCCGTTCCTGCCGCGGCACCTGACGCTGCTGTCGTTCCTGACCGTGGGCATCCCCGCGTTCTTCCTGGCCCTCGCCCCCAGCACCGGCGCATGGAAGGCGCGTGACTACCTGGGGTCCACATTCCGGTTCGCCCTGCCCGCGGGCGTCGCCGCGGGGCTGGGCGTGGTGTCGAGCTACCTCTTCGCCCTGAACGTGGTGTTCACCGACATCCCGGTCGCGCGCACCGTGGCCGTGACGGCCCTGATGGCCATCGGCCTGTGGCTCGTGCTCATCCTGGAGGTGTCCGGCGTGAAGCGGAGCGCCTGGGTGATCATCATGTGCATCGCCATGGCCGGCCTGTACCTGATGTTCATCCTGGTCGCGCCGCTCCGCGAGTTCTTCGAGCTCACCACCATCGGCGCCATCGACGCCGTCGTGGCGCTCTCCGGCGCCGCCATCACGGCCACCGGCCTGTGGATGCTCGACCGCCGGTTCCGCCCGGAGCCCCTGCGCGGCCCCCTCCCCCGCTGGCTCGCGCGACTCCTGCCAGACTCCTTCCGCGCGGACCCCGACCCCGTGGTGCCGCACGACGACTGATCGCGGCCATGAGCCCCGGGGAGGGTGTTACCCCCGGCGATAACCACAGCAGTGCGGCTGGCCCCGGTGTATCGGTTGGCGACAACTCGCCGACGCCGCCGCGTGCGAACGGGCTCCGCCCGTGCGCTCACGCGGGTGACCCGCCTGCGGTAGTCGCCAACCGATACACCGGCGCCATCCGCCTCTCGCGCTTTTCGCCAGGGGAAACACCGAACCCATCGGCTGCGCGCCACGGTTCGGGGCGGGGGCTACTCCGCGCGGAAGGATGCTCCGGTCAGCGCGCCCGACGGGTCGCGGCGCACGATGCGCAGGGTGAGGGCGTCGCGGTTGCGGCGGGTCATGCGGGCGCGGATGGCGATGTCGTCGCCGGCGGACAGGTTCAGGACGGCGGCGTAGGTGGTGCGCCGCAGGGCGCGGGTGCCGAGCGACGACCGGCGTGACATCGGCACGCGGGCACCGGTGGGGGACTCGTAGAAGACCGAATAGCGGCCGGCGTCATTGACCTGTATGCGGTCGGTGGTGGTGATGGCGCGTCCGTAGCGGCGAAGGCGTGATGACGAGGCCATGCGGGTCGCGACCGGGCGACGCGTGGCGACGGCGACCGGCGCGGCGACTGCCGGCGTGCCGGCATCGGGGGTGGCGACCGGAGCCGGCACCTCGTACCGGAAGCCGCTGGCAAGCGCGGTCGTGCCGCCGCCGGTGGTGACCGCCACGTCCACGTCACCCGCGGCGGCTCCGGCGGGGGAGACCGCGGTGATCTGGGTGGCGGAGTCCACGGTGGATGATGTCGCCGCGGTGCCGGCGAAGGTGACCGCGGTGGCGCCGGTGAAGCCGGTGCCGGTGATGGTCACGGTCGTGCCGCCGGCGGTGGTGCCGCGGTCAGGGGCGAGCGTCGAGACGGTGGGCGCGGTGATCGCGGTGCCGGTGATGCGGAACTTTGCGAAGTACGTGCTCGTGAAGCCGGTCTTGCTCGCACCGTTCAGGTACCAGGTGCCGGCGGCGATGGTCCACGGGCTGGGGGTGCCGGGGTTGCCCATGCGGATCCACACACTCTGGCCGGCGGGGAGATCGCGCCACTTCGCCCAGTACGAGCCCGCGCCCGGTACTGCGACCGATCCGGTGAACGCCACGCGGCTCCGGCCGCTGTCCGCGGCGATGGAGTCGTAGGACAGCGTGCCCAGCAGATCGCCCGCCCCGGTGGGCGCGGTCGGGTGGTTGCCGTAGATGTCCACGGATGAACCCGTGATGGCGGCCGATGTGGTGCTGCCGACCAGGATCGAGAAGCCATCCACATGCGCCGGCCCGGTCGACGTGAAGCCGAGGGCGAAGTAGGACGAGCTGAAGTTCCAGTTATCGAACGACGAGGTGCCGGTGTCCGCCAGCGTGGCCGCCCCGCCGAGGGCCGGAATGGCGGCGGCGGTGCCTGCGCAGAGGGTGGCGATACGGATACGGGACGCGGCGCTGGGCATGGGTGGACTCGCAGGATCGGGGAGCGGTGGAGGCACGAAAGTAATCCACGACCCGCGTGGCGCCCAAGCCCTCCGGAGCGGTGTGGGGTTACCCTCAACGAAGAAGAATCTTTGATTACTCGCATAAGGAATGCTTAGATTGAATGCGATGCGTGAACGACCCGGATCCCGCCGCGGTGGCCACGACGCGGATGCGCCCGCCATCCGGGTGGATGGTGCGTGCAAGACCTATGAGGGCGGTGACCGTCCGGCGCTCCTGCCCACCTCCTTCACCGTGGAGCGTGGGGAATTCGTGAGCCTCGTGGGGCCGAGCGGGTGCGGCAAGTCGACACTTCTCGGCATGATCGCCGGGCTGCTGCGCCCCGATGCCGGGTTCGTGGAGGCCCTGGGCCGCCCCGTCGAGGGGCCGGGGGAGGGGCGCGCCATGGTGTTCCAGGACGCCGCGCTGTTCCCGTGGCTCACCGTGCTGGGCAACGTGGAGTATGGGCTGCGCGCGCATGGCGTGGCCCGGGCCGAGCGGCGCGAGCGCGCCCTCGAGGCGGTGCGGCTGGTGCACCTGGACCACGTGGTGGACCGGCACCCGCATGAGCTCTCGGGCGGCATGCGCCAGCGCGCCTCCATCGCGCGTGCGCTGGTGATGCGCCCGGAGATCCTGCTGATGGATGAGCCCTTCAGCGCCCTGGACGCCCAGACGCGCACGATCCTGTCGGACGAGCTGCAGCGGATCTGGCTGGAGACGCGGCCCACCGTGGTGTTCGTGACGCACAACCTCATCGAGGCGGCCTTCCTGTCGGACACGGTGCACCTGCTCTCGTCGGGGCCCGGTCGGATCGTGCGCACCTACGACATCGACATCCCGCGGCCGCGGGACGAGGCCGACCCGGCCCTGCTCGATCTGCGCCACGACATGCTCGAGCGCCTGCGCGCCGAGGTGGACGACGCCGCCGAGCGGCGCGCCCAGGTAGCCGAGGTCGTCGCCCTGTGAGCACCGCGGCAGGGGGTGCGGGCGCCGCGGGTGGCCGCGCGGTCCGGGCCTCGCGGGGAGCCCGGGCGGCGGCGATCGGGTTCCTGCGCCGCAGTTGGTTCGTGCTGCTCATCCTGCTGGTGTGGTGGCTGGTCACTGCCGCCGGGTGGGTGGACCCCTACAAGCTGCCCTCCCCCGGCGATGTACTCGGCACCCTCGGCACGCTGCTCACCGAGCGCGCGCTGCTGGTGGATCTCGGGGCAACGCTCCTCCGGCTGGTGGAGGGGTGGGCGATCGGCGTCGTCGCGGGGGTGCTGCTGGGCATCCTCACGGGTGGGTCACGGGTGCTGGAGGACGGCATCCGTCCGGTGATCGCCGGCCTGCAGGCCGTGCCGACCATCGCCTTCCTGCCGCTCGCCATCCTCTGGTTCGGCTTCAACGGCACCGCCGTGCTCGCCATCACCGCCTTCGGCACGTTCAAGCCCATGGCGCTCGCCACCTACGGCGCGATGCACCAGATATCGCCCACGCTGCTGATGGCGGGGCGCGCGCTGGGCGCGCGCGGACTGTTCCTGCAGCGCACCCTGGTGTTCCCGGCCATCGTCCCGAGCCTCGTGACGGGTCTGAAGATGGGGTGGTCGTTCGCGTGGCGGGCGCTGATGGCGGCCGAGATCGTGGTGACAGGCGCAGCCGGGCTGGGTGGCGTGCTGGAACTGGGCCGCGAGATCGGGGCCATCGACGTGGTGATGGCGGTGATCCTCGTGATCCTGGTGGTGGGCATCGCCACCGAGCAGCTGGTGTTCGCGCGCCTCGAGCGCTGGGTGAACCGGCGGTGGGGCCTGGTGGGTGCGCGCTAGGTTCACCGCTGCCATGGCTGCCGTGGCGGTCCTCGCCACCGCGGTCGCCGGATGCGGGGGCGAGGCGCCCGACGCGGTGCGCGTGGGCTTGATGCCCACCATCACCCACGGCCCGGCCCTGATCGCGTTGGAGGACGAGTTCACCCCGGGGCTCGCCGGCCTTCCCGTGGACGAGCAGGTCTTCGCCAGCGGGCCCGAGGAGGTCAGCGCGCTCCTCAGCGGATCGCTGGATGCCGCGTACATCGGCCCCGGTCCCTACGTGCTTGCGGAGGGCAGGGCCCCCGGCCGCCTGCGCCTGCTCGCGGGCGTCGTGAACGGCGGGCAGGCGTTCGTGGCCCGGCCGGGCACCGGCATCGTGGATGCCCGCGACCTCGCCGGGCGGCGCGTGGCGGTGCCCGCGCACGGCAACACGCAGGACCTGACCTTGCGCCTGCTGCTCGACCGGGCCGGACTCCGGGCGTCCGATCAGGGCGGCGACGTGGAGGTGGTGCCGGTGAAGAACGCAGCGCTGGTGGAGGCATTCCGACAGGGGGTCGTGGACGCCGCGCTCGCGCCCGCGCCCTTCGGCGAACTGCTCACGGCCCGCGGCCTGGCAGCGCCGGTACCCGCCATGGACCGGACGATCGCGGAATGGGAGATCCCGGCGACAGTGCTGGTGGCGACCGAGGAGTTCGCGCGGGCGAACCCCGCGGCCACGCTTGCACTGGTCCGCGCGAGCGCCCGGGCGGTGGCCCGGGCCGATGCCGCGCCGCGCGCGGTGGCGCGGGCGTTCAACGACCTGCTGGATGAATCGACCGGAACGCGCCTGGATGGCGGGGTGCTGCTCAAGGCGCTGGACGGCACCCACGCCTCCACGGCCGTCGCACGCGGCGCCATGGCGCGGATGGTGCGGGCAGCCGAGGGCGCGGGGTATGCCGGGGGCCCCGTGGCGCCCGCGGCGCTGGTTCCGCGAGCGGGGTGACGCGGCGCGGGAGGAGTCGGCACGCGCGCGTGGAAACGACAGGCGCACCGGCACACTTCCTGGAGGGCATGAGATGACGCGTCAGGCGCGCGTTCTGGCGATGGCGAACCAAAAGGGCGGGGTCGCGAAGACGACCTCGTCGCTGAGCCTTGCCGCCGCCCTCCACGAGAAGGGGCAGCGGGTGCTGGTGGTCGACCTCGACCCGCAGAGCAACCTCTCGATGAGCCAGGGCATCGACGTCGAGAACCTCCGCGATGGCATGTACGACGTCCTCGTGAAGTCGCTGCCCATTGCGGACATCGTGCAGGTGCGCGAGATCGACATCGCGCCCGCCGGCATCGAACTCGCGAGCGCGGAGCTGTCGCTGTCGTCAATGATCGGCCGCGAGCGCGCACTTCAGCGCGCGCTCGAGCCGGTGCGCTCACAGTACGACTACATCATCCTCGACACCCCGCCGTCGCTCGGGCTGCTCACCATCAACGCGATGGTGGCCGCACAGGGAGTGATCGTCCCCGTGCAGTGCGAGTACCTGTCGCTGCGCGGGCTCGCCCAACTCACCCACACGCTCGAGCAGGTGCGCGAACACCTGAACCCCGAGGTGCACATCTTCGGGATCCTTCCGACCATGTACGACGGCCGCACCATGCACTGCCGCGAGGCCGTGGACGTGCTGATGGACAACTTCGGGGACACCGTCTTCCGCACGCGCGTGGGCAAGACCGTGCGATTCGCCGAGGCCCCCGTGCAGGGTCGCAGCATCCTCTCGTTTGACCCCAGTGGGCAGGCGGCGCGGTGGTACCGGCAGATGGCGCGCGAGGTCCTGGAGCGCGATGGGAAGTGGACCGATGAGCTCGAGCGCATGCGGCGTCCGGTGCGCGAGGTGAGGCCGCAGTCCGGGCCAGGCCTTAGACTGGCCTCGTGAAGAAGCAGTCCATGCGCGAGGGGCCACTCGCGGATCTCTTCAGGAGCACTACCCCCGGTGAGGGCGGGGCGCAGGGCCTCCAGTCCGAGAGCCCCGCCGAGACGCGCCAGGAGGTGCCGCTGCGCGCCGAGGGCCATGCGGTTGTCCGCGTGGTGGGCGTGGGCGGCGGCGGGTGCAACGCCGTCGATCGCATGATCGAGGCCGGCGTGCACGGCGTTGAGTTCATCGCGATCAACACCGATCGCCAGGCGCTGGACAGCAGCCGGGCAGATGTGGTGATCCCCGTGGGCGCCGAGGTCACCCGCGGGCTGGGCACCGGCGGAGATCCCGCACTGGGGGAGATGGCCTTCCGCGAGAGCGAGGAGCACCTGCGCCGCGTCCTGCGCGGTAGCGACCTGGTGTTCATCGCCGCCGGCGAGGGGGGCGGCACCGGTACCGGTGGCGCGCCGATCGTCGCGAAGGTGGCGCGCGAACTGGGTGCGCTTGCGGTGGCGGTGGTCACGAGGCCGTTCGGCTTCGAGGGCAACAAGCGGTCCGGCACGGCCGACCAGGGCATCCAGCACCTGGGCGAGGCCGCCGACACCGTCATCGTGATCCCCAACGATCGTCTGATGAGCGTGCTGGAGCGCGGTACCAGCGTGGTGCAGGCGTTCGCCGTGGCCGACGACCTGCTGCGGCAGGGTGTCCAGGGGATCAGCGACCTGATCACGCTGCCCGGGCTGATCAACGTGGACTTCGCCGACGTGCGCACCATCCTGAAGGATGCAGGCACGGCGCTCCTGGGCATCGGGTATGCGAGCGGTGGCAGCCGTGCCACCGACGCCGCGACCGCCGCGATCTCCTCGGCACTGCTCGAGACGCCGATCGATGGTGCCAGGGGCATCCTGCTGGGCATCACCGGGGGCCCCAGCATGTCGCTGATCGAGGTCACCGAGGCCGCACAGGTGGTGGCGGACGCCGCCGACCCGGACGCGAACATCATCTTCGGCGCCACCATCGATGACGACTTGGACGATCAGGTGTGGGTGACGGTGATTGCGGCCGGCCTGTCGGGCGTGCCCGCGAAGTCGTCCGGCTCCGTAACGCGTACCCCCGCGACCCGCGTGGAGCGCGGCCGCCGTGCCCGTCCGGCGCAGGCTGCGCCTGCCGCGATCGGGGGCGGCAGTGACATCGCCGAGCCGCCCGAGGCCCCGGACCTCTCCGCCGACGTCCCGCCGCCCGTTGCCCCGAAGGCACCGCCCGAGGCGCCACCCGCGCTGGCCGCGGCACCCGACCCGCCCGCCGACCCGTCGGCGGCGCGCGAGCTTCCCGCCCCGCCCGAGGGCTCGCCCCCGGGGCCGGCGGATGCCGAATCCACCCGCCTGTTCTCCGTGGGCGACGACCGGGAGCCATCCGACCCGGACGGCGGCCCGGCCGCCTAGGCCGCACCGCCCGGTGATCACGGGCGCGGTCGCCGCAGGGCATCCCCTGTCGGCACGCGCGGGGGCGATGGCGCTCGCCGCGGGCGGGACGGCAACCGATGCCGTGATCGCGGGCGCACTCACCTCTGCGGTGGCGGAGGCGGTGCTCACGGGCCCCGGCGCCGGTGGCTTCCTCATGGTCCGGCCGCCCGGCGGGCCGGCGACCATCCTCGACTTCTTCGTGGCCGTGCCCGGACTGGGTCCCGCGGGCCATCGGCTCGACCCCGCCGACCTGCACGCGTTCACGGTGCCCTTCGGCACCGCGGAGCAGGTATTCCATATCGGCCCCGCATCGGTCGCCGTGCCCGGGATGCTCGCGGGCCTGGATGAAGCCGCGCGGAGGTTCGGCCGCCTGCCGCTGTCCGATCTGGTGGCACCCGCGGTGGCGCTGGCACGTGCAGGCGTGGCGGTGGGCGAGGAGGCCGCCTACCTGCACCGGATCCTCGCCGAGATGCTGGGACACACCCCGGCGAGCGCGGCGCAGTTCCTGCCGGCGGGCCGCGTCGCGGACGTGGGCGAGGCGCTGGTCTTCGAGGATCTGGGGGACACGCTCGAAGCCTTTGGCGCGCAGGGTGCACGGTGCCTCTATGACGGCCCCGTGGGTGATCGCATCACGGCGTACCTCGCCGCCACCGGCGGGTTGGTGACGGCAGACGACCTGCGCGCCTACCGGGTGGTGGAGCGCACGCCCGTGCAGGTGACATTCCGGAACACGACCGTGCTGACCAACCCGCCGCCGTCCAGTGGCGGCGTGCTGATCGCCGCGGCGCTCGAGCACCTGCAGCGGCTTCCCGTGGGCGGCGGGGACCCCGGGTTCTACGCGCGCATGGCGGCCGCCCAGGCC
>JAUROO010000095.1 GCA_030829765.1 Miltoncostaeales bacterium
CGACTCGGGGGACCCCTTGCCGGAGCCCATACGGGTCTCGGCCGGCTTCTTGGTGACCGGCAGATGCGGGAAGAGGTTGATCCACACCTTCCCCTGGCGCTTGATGTAGCGGGTCATGGCCACACGCGCGCTCTCGATCTGCCGGTTGGTGATCCAGGCGTTCTCGAGCGACTTCAGGCCGTACTCGCCGAAGTTGACCTGCTGGTTCCCCTTCGACATACCCCGGCGCCGGCCACGATGGGCCTTCCGGTACTTGGTGCGCTTCGGCATCAGCATGGGCTACCTCGCTCCCTGGCCCTGCGGGCCGCCCTGGCCACCGCGGCCCTGGCCACCGCGGCCACGTCCGCCGCCGCCGCCACCACCACCGCGGCCATCACGGCGCGGGCGACGCGGCGGGGGTGCGTCGATCTCGGCGCTGCGCCCACGGGCGTCCACGACGCCCTCGGGCAGGACCTCACCCTTGTTGATCCACACCTTCACGCCGATGCGGCCGAAGGTCGTCTTCGCCTCGGCGAATCCGTAGTCGATGTCCGCGCGCAGCGTGTGGAGCGGCACGCGGCCATCGGAGTAGTGCTCGGAGCGCGACATCTCGGATCCGCCCAGGCGCCCGCCGCACTGCACCTTCACGCCCTGGGCGCCGGAGCGCATGGCCGAGGTGAGCGCACGCTTCATGGCGCGGCGGAACGAGACGCGGTTCTCCAACTGCTCGGCGATCGACTGGGCCACCAGCGTGGCGTCGAGCTCCGGGCGCTTGATCTCGTTGATGTTGATCTGGATCTGCTTGCCGGTGAGCTGGTTCAGCTCACGGCGCAGGGCATCCACCTCGGACCCGCTCTTGCCGATCACGATGCCGGGGCGGGCGGTGTAGATGTCCACCGTCAGCTTCGTGGCGTCCTTGCGGATCTGGATGTCGGACAGCCCGGCGTGGCTGAGCTTGCCGATGATGTGGTCGCGCACGGCGCGATCCTCATCGAGGTACGCGGCGTAGTCGCGCTCGGTGTACCAGTTGCTCTTCCAGCCTTGCAGGACGCCGATGCGGAATCCGGTGGGGTTGACCTTCTGTCCCATCAGGCACGTCCCTCCGCCTCGTCGCCCGGAAGGCCGAGGCCGATCGTGATGTGGCAGGTGCGCTTGTTGATGCGGCTCGAGCGGCCCTGGGCACGCGGGCGGAAGCGCCGCATGGTCGGGCCCTCATCCACCGTGGCGCGCACCACGTGGAGCTCGCGGACGTCCAGGCCCGCATTGTGGTCGGCATTCGCCATGGCCGACTCCAGCACCTTGCGCACCGGCTCGGCCGCCGCGCGGGTGGAGAAGGCCAGGATGGCCTGCGCCTCGGGCACTGGCACGTCCCGGATCAGATCCGCCACCAAGCGGGCCTTCCGGGCGGACACCCGCACGAACTTGGCGGTGGCCTGCGGGCGGGCGGGGGCACGGTTGCGCGACCGGTCGGAGCGGGCCGGCTCGGGCGCCTGCCCGGTCTCCGGGGCCCCGGTGGCCTCCACGGCGGTGGCCTCCACGTCCGTTGCCTCTGCGGTGGTCTCGGTGCTCACGTCAGCGCCTCGAGGTCTGTCGGTCGTCGGCGTGGCCGCGGTAGGTGCGCGTGGGGGCGAACTCACCCAGCTTGTGGCCCACCATGCTCTCGGAGACGAAGACGGGCACGTGCTTGCGGCCGTCATGCACCGCGATGGTGTGGCCCACCATCTCCGGGAAGATCGTGGACGCACGCGACCAAGTGCGGAGCATGCGCTTCTCGTTCGAGGAGTTCATCTCCTCGATCCTCTTCATCAGCTTGGGGTCGACGAACGGACCCTTCTTGAGGCTACGGCTCATCGGCCTTCCGTGTGCTTGCCGCGCTTGCGTCCGCGGACGATCATCTTCTGGCTCGCCTTCTTCGGGTCACGCGTGCGGTGACCGTTGGTCGGCTTGCCCCAGGGGGTCACCGGATGGCGACCCGAGTTGCTCTTGCCCTCACCACCGCCGTGCGGGTGGTCCACCGGGTTCATGGCGGAACCGCGGACGGTCGGGCGCACGCCGCGCCAGCGGCTGCGACCGGCCTTGCCGCCCACCTCGTTGGCGTGCGACGTGTTGCCGATCTCGCCCACCGTGGCACGGCAGTCGATGTGCACCATACGCATTTCCGAGCTGGGCAGGCGCAGGGTGGCGTAGTCGCCCTCCTTCGCCATCAGCTGGGCTCCGGCACCGGCGGCGCGGCACATCTGGCCGCCGCGGCCGATCTGCAGCTCGACGTTGTGGACGAGCGTACCCGTGGGGATATCCCGCAGGGCCAGGGCGTTGCCCGGGCGGATGTCGGCGCCGGGACCGCTCATGACGGTGTCGCCCACCTCGAGGCGCTGCGGCGCGAGGATGTATCGCTTCTCGCCATCCGCGTAGTGGAGCAGCGCGATGCGCGCGGTGCGGTTGGGGTCGTACTCGATCGCGGCCACGCGGGCAGGCACCCCGTCCTTTGTCCGCTTGAAGTCGATCACCCGGTAGCGACGCTTGTGCCCGCCGCCCTTGTGGCGCGTGGTGATGCGCCCGTTGTTGTTGCGGCCGCCCGTCTTGTGGATGGGCTCGAGCAGCGACTTCTCGGGCGTGCTCTTGGTGACCTCGGCGAAGTCGGAGCTCGCCACGAAGCGGCGGCCCGGCGAGGTCGGCTTGTGCTTGCGGATACCCATCAGGCGCCCTCGAAGATGTCGATGGTGTCGCCGGGCTGGAGCTCGACGATGGCCTTCTTCCACCCCGGGCGCGTGCCCATGCTGCGGCCGCGGCGCTTCGGCTTCGGCTGCACCTTGATGATGCGCACGTCGGTCACCGTGACGTCGAAGAGCTCCTCGACCGCCTGGCGGATCTCGACCTTGTGCGCCTCGTCGAGCACGCGGAAGGTGTACTGGTTGTGCGCCTGCACCAGCTGGTAGCTCTTCTCGGAGACCACCGGGCTGACGATGGCGCGGCGGACATCGCCGCGAAGGTCACTGCTGGTGCTCATGCGTCATCCCCCCCGGCGACCGATGCGGCGCCGTTCCAGCGGTCCCAGACACCGCGCTCCACCAGCACCGAGCGGCCGGCCATGATGTCGACGGTCTCGATGTCGCGCGCCTCGATCACCCGGACGTCGCGGAGATTGCGGAATGACAGCGCCTCAGGCGATGCGGACTCAGTCACCACCACCAGCAGCGGGCGGGCCGACATCTCGTCCGGGGCGTGCGACAGGTACTCCGCCGCGCGCTTGGTGGACGGTGCGTCCCAGCCGGTGGGCTCCATCACGGCGATCGTGCCGCGCTCCACATGTGCCTTCAGCGCCGACCGGAAGGCCTGGCGGTGCACCTTGCGGTTGACCTTGCCCCCGTGGCTGCGCGGGTGCGGGCCGAACACGATGCCGCCGCCGGTCCAGATGGGCGAGCGGGTGGAGCCGGCGCGGGCGCGTCCGGTGCCCTTCTGGCGCCACGGCTTCTTGCCACCGCCGCGGACGTCGCTGCGGGTCTTGGTGCTGTGCGTCCCCGCACGGCGCCACGCCATCTCCGCCGTCACGGCCTCATGGATGAGGTGCGGCTTGATGGCCTGGGCCTCGAGCTCGGCGCCCATCGCGGCGGGGCCGGATGCAGAGCCGGTCTGGGAAAGGAGATGAGCCGCCATCAGTCGGGCCTCACGAACACGATCGAGCCAACGGCGCCGGGCACGGCGCCCTTGATCAGGAGGATGTTGCGCTCCGGGTCGCGGTCCACCACCTGCAGGCCGCGCTGGGTCACCTGACGGGCGCCCATGTGGCCGCTCATCCGGATGCCCTTGAACACGCGGGCGGGATAGGCCGCGGCGCCGATGGAGCCGGGCTGGCGGACGTTGTGCGAGCCGTGGCTCTTGGGTCCGCTCTTGAAGTTGTGCCTCTTGATGGTGCCGGCATAGCCCTTGCCCTTCGAGGTGCCGGTCACCTTCACGTACGAGCCGGGGGCGAACGAATCCACCGTGACGACCTCGCCCTCGGCGATGTCGTCCACGCCCAGATCGGCGGCCGAGAACTCGTGCAGGTGGCGGACCAGCGGTGCACCCGCCTTGCCCAGGTGGCCCTGCTCGGGCTTGTTGATGTGCTTCGCCTTGGCCGCGCCGAAGCCGAGCTGCACGGCCTCGTAGCCGTCGCGCTCCTCGGTCTTCACCTGCACCACGGGGCAGGGGCCCGCCTCGATGACGGTCAGCGGCACGCGCTGGCCGTCCTCGGCGAAGATCTGGGTCATTCCGACCTTGCGTCCGATGATCGCCGCCATGGTCAGACCTTGATCTCGATGTCGACGCCGGCAGGGAGGTCCAGGCGCATGAGGGAATCGACCGTCTTGGGGGTCGGCGTGACAATGTCGATGAGGCGCTTGTGCGTACGCACCTCGAAGTGCTCGCGCGAGTCCTTGTCCTTGAACGGGCCCTTGATCACGCAGTAGCGGTGGCACTCCGTGGGAAGGGGCACCGGACCGGAGATGGTCGCGCCGCTCCGCTGCGCGGTCTCCACGATGGATGCCGCGCTCTTGTCGATCAGCTCATGGTCGTAGGCCTTGAGCCTGATGCGGATCTTGTTCTGGGTGATCAAGGTTCGGTCTTCTCGTTCGTCTCGTGCTGCCCGGGGAAAGCGAGGGCCCCGCCGCCCATGGGGGCGACGGGGCCCGTCCAACTGGTGCGTCTACTCGAGGATCTGCTCGACGACGCCGGCGCCCACGGTGCGGCCGCCCTCGCGGATGGCGAAGCGCAGGCCGTCCTCCATGGCGATCGGCACGATGAGCTCGACCTCCAGCACGGCGTTGTCGCCCGGCATGATCATCTCGGCCCCGTCGAGGAGCTGGATGACGCCGGTCACGTCCGTGGTGCGGAAGTAGAACTGCGGCCGGTACCCGTTCACGAACGGCGTGTGGCGGCCGCCCTCCTCCTTGGAGAGCACGTACACCTGCGCCTTGAACTTCGTGTGCGGGGTGATGGAACCCGGCTTGGCCAGGACCTGGCCGCGCTGGATGTCCTCACGCTTCACGCCGCGGAGCAGGGCGCCGATGTTGTCGCCCGCCTGGCCCTGGTCGAGCAGCTTGCGGAACATCTCGACGCCGGTGACGACGGTCTTCTCGATCTGGGGCTGCATGCCCACGATGTCGACTTCGTCATTGACGTTGATGATGCCGCGCTCCACGCGACCGGTGGCGACGGTGCCGCGACCGGTGATCGTGAAGACGTCCTCGACCGGCATCAGGAACGGCTTGTCCACGTCGCGCTCGGGGAGCGGCACGTAGTCGTCCACCGCCTGCATCAGCTCGAGGATCTGCTCCTCAGCCGCGGCGTCGCCGTTCAGCGCGTTCAGCGCCGAGACCTTGACGACCGGGATGTCATCGCCCGGGAACTCGTACTCCGACAGCAGCTCACGGACCTCGAGCTCCACGAGCTCGAGCAGCTCCTCGTCGTCCACCATGTCGGCCTTGTTGAGGGCCACCACGATGTACGGCACGCCCACCTGGCGGGCGAGCAGGATGTGCTCACGGGTCTGCGGCATCGGGCCGTCAGCGGCCGACACCACGAGGATCGCGCCGTCCATCTGCGCGGCCCCGGTGATCATGTTCTTGCTGTAGTCAGCGTGACCCGGGCAGTCGACGTGGGCGTAGTGGCGGCCCTCCGTCTCGTACTCGACGTGCGAGGTGGCGATGGTGATGCCGCGCTCGCGCTCCTCCGGGGCGTTGTCGATCTCATCGAAGCTGCGCATCTCGCCGCCGAACTTCTTGCCGAGCGTCTGGGTGATGGCAGCAGTGAGGGTCGTCTTGCCGTGGTCGACGTGACCGATGGTGCCCACGTTGACGTGGGGCTTTGAACGGTCGAACTTCTCCTTCGCCATCACATGCTCCTCATGCGCGTCCGAGCGGGCGTGCGACCATTGGTGTCGCCACCCGCCAGTGCTTCCGAAACGGGCTCCACATGCGACGCGCGGCCCTGATGGCCGCGCGTTGAGAGGCCCTCGCTCTTTCGAGCCGGGGGAACATAGCATGCGAGCGGCGCCCCGCAAGCGCGACTTCGGTGATACGCCCGGCATAGGATCGGGGACGTGGATCCAGCCCATCACGTGCTGCTCGACATCGCGCGCGAGGCGCACGGCACGGTGCGCGGTGACCGCCCCACGCGCGAGCTCTATGCCGTGGACGCCAGCCTCTACCGCCGGCTTCCCGTGGGGGCATTGCTGGCCGGTCACGCAGACGACCTCGACCTCGCGGTGGATGCCTGCGCCCATCACGGGGTTCCGCTGACCATGCGGGGCGCGGGCACCAGCCTGGCCGGGCAGTCGATCGGCACCGGGCTGGTGGTGGACTGCTCGCGCCTGTGCGGCATCGAGGTGGACGCCGCGTCGATGACCGCCGTCGTGGGCCCCGGCGCGGTGCTGGACGACCTCAACCGCGCGGCGGCGGCGCATGGCCTGATGTTCGGCCCCGACGTGGCCACCGCGAGTCGCGCGACGCTCGGCGGGATGATCGGCAACAACTCCGCCGGCGCGCGCTCGGTCGTGCACGGGATGACCGCCGACAACCTCGTGGAACTCGACGTGGTGCTCGCCGATGGCACACGCGCAGCGGTGCGCAGGGGCGGCCCCGCGCCCGCGGCGCTGGAGGCCGCGCGCGCGCTGGCCACTGACAAGGGATACCCCGCGCTGATGCGCCGGGTATCGGGGTATGCGCTCGAGCGCCTTGCGGGTGCCGAGCCCGACTGGCCCGCCTTCCTCGCGGGCAGCGAGGGCACCCTTGCGGTGCTCCGCGGGGCGACCGTGCAACTGGTCCGCGTGCCGGCGGAGCGGGCACTCGCGATCCTGCCGTTCGGCTCGGTGGACGATGCGCTCGAGGCAGTGCCCGGGCTGCTCGCCACCGGGCCGTCGGCCGTGGAGCTGATGGATGCGGACCTCGTGGATCCGGCGAACCGCCAGCCGGCGGAGCGGGCGCTGCTCGGCATCGTGGGGCGGGCCCCGGCCATTCTGGTGGTGGAGTACTCGGGAGAGCGCGGTGATGCACGGGGCCGGGCCCGGATGCTGGCGGGCGCCACGGTGGTGGATGATCCGGCGCAGCAGGCGGCGGTGTGGGCAATCCGCCGCACCGGCATCGCACGGGCGCTCCGTGCCGAGGGCGACGCGAAGCCCATCCCCTTCATCGAGGATCCCGCCGTGCCCCCGGATCGGCTCGCGGCGTTCGCGCGCGAGGTGCGCCGCCTGCTGGCCGGGGAGGGCCTGGCCGATGCCATCTGGTACGGGCACGCATCGGTGGGCTGCCTGCACATCCGACCGATGGTGGACCTGCGGGCGCCGGGCGCCGTGGCGCGCGTGCGGCGCGTGGCCGAGGGCATGGCCGACATCGTGGCGGCCCACGGTGGATCGCTGTCGGGTGAGCACGGTGACGGACGACTGCGCGGGGAGTTGCTGCCACGCATGTACGGGAGCGACCTCATCCGGCGCTTCGAGGGGGTGAAGGACGCGCTGGACCCGGCCGGGATCCTCAACCCGGGCATCATCGCGCGACCCGAGTCGCTGGATGAGGGGCTGCGGATCGCCGCGTCCCCGCCGCTGCACGGGATCACGACCAGCGTGCCGTTCATGGCCGCGGGTGGGCTGCAGCGCGCCGTCGAGGAATGCAACGGCAATGGGCAGTGCCGTCGCACGGATGCCGTCATGTGTCCGTCGTACCAGGCCCTGCGCGATGAGCGGCACTCCACGCGCGGCCGGGCGGTCCTGCTGCGCGCCGCCATCGAGGGGCACCTGGACCTGGGGCTGGCCGACCCCGGACTGGCGGAGGCGCTCGACCTCTGCCTCTCCTGCCGTGCCTGCGCCACCGAATGCCCTGCCGGAGTGGACATGTCACGCCTGAAGGTGGAGGCCATGGTGCACCGGCACGCCGAGCAGCGCCCGTCCCCCACGGTGCTGGCCGCCGCTCACGCCCACGACCTCATGCGCGCCGGGTCGGCATCACCGCGCCTCGCACGCCGTACGGCCCGCCTCGCGGGTCGTCGCCTCGGCCGGGTGGTACCGGTGCCGGTGCCGGAATGGCGTCCGCCGGGGGACCTGCCCCCCGGGACGCCGACGGGCCTGTTCGCCGATACCTGGACCCGGTTCCTCGACCCCCCGGTGGGCGACGCCGCGGTGCGTGTGCTCGGCAGCGCCGGGGCGGGCGTGCGCGTGCTGTCCGGTGGATGCTGCGGGCGCCCGGCCCTGTCGCAGGGCATGCCCGACCTCGCCCGCACCCAGGGCGCGAAGGTGCTCGATGCCCTGGCCCCATGGGCAATGGGCGGGAACCCGATCGTGGTGCTGGAGCCCTCATGCCTGTCGATGCTGGCATCCGACCTCCCATGGCTGCTGCCCGATGATCCCCGGGCACGATGGGTGGCCGATGCCGTCGTGTCGTTCGAGCGCGCCGTGCTCGACCTCGGCCTCGAGGTACCGGGAGTGCGTGATGCACCCCTCGTCCACCGCCACTGCCATGCCCGGGCCGATGGCGATACCGCCGCCGTGGCAGCCCTTGGCCCGGGTGCGCACGCCACCGATGCGGGATGCTGCGGAATGGCCGGCGCCTTCGGCTACCTGCACCCGGACGAATCACGGCGCATCGGCGAGGACCGCCTGGCCCCGCAGGTGCGCGCCTCGCCCGCGCCCGTCGTGGCGGCCGGGGTGAGTTGCCGGCAGCAGGTGCGCGATCTCACCGGCCGCGAGGCGGAGCACCCCGCGGTGCACCTGGACCGCCTTCTGCACGGGTAGGGGCCCGAACGACGGGGGGCCGCACGCATGCGGCCCCCCGGGAACATCACGATGGCGCGCCGGGCGTCAGCCGCTCGCGGCGCCCACCTTGGCCTTGATCTCCTCCGAGATGGAGTTCGGGACCTCGGCGTAGTGGTCGAACTGCATGGTGAAGGTGGCGCGGCCCTGCGTGGCCGAGCGCACCGAGGTGGCGTAGCCGAACATCTCCGACAGCGGCACCTGGGCCTGGATGGTGCCGGTGGTGCCCTTCTCCTCCATGCCGCTGATCCGGCCGCGGCGTCCGTTCAGGTCGCCCACCACCGTGCCCATGAACTCGGTGGGGCACACGACCTCCACGGCCATGAGGGGCTCGAGCAGGCACGGGCTGGCGCGCTTCGCGGCCTCGCGGATGGCCATCGAGCCGGCGATCTTGAACGCACCCTCGTTGGAGTCCACGTCGTGGTACGAGCCGTCGATCAGCTCGACCTTCACGTCGACCATCGGGTACCCGGCCACCACGCCGCCCTCGAGGGCCTCCTTGATGCCCTCGTCGACGGCCGGGACGTACTCCTTGGGGATCGAGCCACCCACGGTCTTGTTCTCGAACTCATACCCCTTGCCGGGCTCGTTCGGCTCGACCGAGATGTAGACGTGCCCGTACTGGCCGCGGCCACCGGACTGGCGGACGAAGCGTCCCTCGATCTTCTCGACCCGCTTGCGGATGGTCTCGCGGTACGCCACCTGCGGCGCGCCCACGTTCGCATCCACGCTGAACTCGCGCATGAGGCGGTCGACGATGATCTCCAGGTGGAGCTCGCCCATGCCGGCGATGACCGTCTGGCCGGTCTCCTCGTCGGTGCGCACGCGGAAGGTCGGGTCCTCATCCTGCAGGCGCTGCAGCGCAGTGGAGAGCTTCTCCTGGTCGGCCTTGGTCTTCGGCTCGATGGCCAGACGGATCACCGGATCCGGGAAGGTCATCTCCTCGAGGATGACCGGGGCGCCCGGGTCGCACAGGGTGTCGCCCGTCGTGGTGCTCTTCAGGCCCACGGCGGCCACGATGTCACCGGCCGAGGCCGAGTCGGCCTCCTCGCGGTGGTTCGCGTGCATCATCAGCAGGCGGCCGAAGCGCTCCTTGCGCTCGTTCTTCGTGGCGTTGATCGCCCCGGCACCGGCGCTGATCGAGCCGGAGTAGACGCGCATGAAGGTGAGCCGGCCCACGTACGGGTCGCTCATCACCTTGAAGGCCAGGGCGGAGAACGGGGCGGCCGGGTCGGCGGGACGCTCCACCTCCTCCCCGCGGTCGTCGATGCCCATCGCCGGGGGCACGTCGAGCGGCGACGGCATGAAGTCGACGATGGCGTCGAGCAGCGGCTGCACGCCCTTGTTCTTGAACGACGACCCGCAGAGCACCGGCGTCATGTCGATGGCCAGCACCGCGGTGCGGATGGCGGCCTTCATCATGTCCGCCGTGATCTCGTTGCCCTCGAGGTAGGCCTCGGCGAGGGCATCGTCGCTGTCGGCGAGGGCCTCGATCAGCTGCTCGCGGGCGACCTCGGCATCGGTGGCCATGTCGTCCGGGATCGCGCCGACCTCGACCTCGGTGCCCAGGTCGTCCTTGTAGGTGGTGGCCTTCATCGCGACCAGGTCGATGATGCCCGCGAACTCGGCCTCAGCGCCGATGGGCAACTGGATCGGCACGGCCCGGGCGCCGAGGCGATCGATCATGGTCTGCACGGCCGCGTCGAAGTCGGCGCCGATGCGGTCCATCTTGTTGACGTAGGCGATGCGCGGCACGCGGTAGCGATCAGCCTGGCGCCACACGGTCTCCGACTGCGGCTCCACGCCGGCCACCGAGTCGAACACGGCCACGGCGCCGTCGAGCACGCGCAGCGAGCGCTCCACCTCGACCGTGAAGTCCACGTGGCCGGGGGTGTCGATGATGTTGATGCGGTGGTCGCGCCAGAAGCAGGTGGTGGCGGCGGACGTGATGGTGATTCCACGCTCCTGCTCCTGCTCCATCC
>JAUROO010000096.1 GCA_030829765.1 Miltoncostaeales bacterium
CACCGTCACGCTGGCCTCAATGCCTTGGTACGAGATGGTGGCAACCATGTCGACGGTGGCATCGCCGATGGCCACCCCGGAGATCGTGAGGCTCGTGGTGAGCCCCCCGACCCTGATCGTGACGGTGCCGCTCAGCGCGTCGAGGCTCGCGCCCCGGTATCCGACGGTCTGGCCGCTTCCCGCCGCGCTGTTCGCGGCGATCGAGATGCTCCAGTTGGTCGACGACGTGTAGCTGGCGGATGCCGTGAGGGTGGACCCCCCGATAGCGAACGTGCCCGACATCGACGCGCTGCGCGACTGCGTGGATGCCGTCACGGTGCCGGTGACGAGCATGATGCTGCTGCTGGTCGTGCCGCTGTCGCCCGTGGCCTGGCCCGTGAGCGTGGTGAGCGTCAGGTTCGTGGCCGTCGCGGTGGCCGTGATCGCCCCCGGCGCGAGGGTCGCGGACATGTCGATGGTGCCCTCGCCGATCTGTGCGGTCACGCCGAGGGTCGCCGACATCACGCCGTTCGTCTTCGCGAGGCTGCCCGAGATCGTGGCCGGGTACGCGGCGGCGGGCAGGTCGGTGCCCTCGGGGATTGACGCCGTCCAGTTACCGGCATCGGTGAAGTCGAGGGTCACGGGGATGAGCACGGTGCTTCCCGCAGCACCCACCTGCAGCGCCAGCGCCGGCGCGGCGGTGTTCGACACGGTCACGACCAGGGCGCCCGTCGGCCCCCCGCTCGCTGAGGGCACGCTGCTCAGCGCGACGGTGGCGGTGATCCCGCTCGCCGAGATGTCTGCGGTGCCGGACAGCGACAGGCCGCTGTAGGTCACCCCGGTAATGGAGAGGGATGTGCTCGCGACGCCGTTCGCCATCGTGATCGTGCCGCTCAGCTGGTTCAGGTCGATCGGCGCCCCGAGCGGCGGGGAGTACGAGCCCCCGGCGCTGCCCGCGGTGATCGTGACCGTCCAGTTGGTGTCGCCTTCGTAGTCGAGGGCAACGCTGAGCGGGGTGGCGTCGCTTCCCACCGTGAGGGTCCCGGTCGCCTGCACCGATGGGCTGCACTGGTCCTTGGAGAACGTGCCCGACCTGCAGGTGGTGGACGCCGACGTCACGCCCACGTCAGTCATCCGGATCTCGGAGGCGATCAGGGTGAGCACCGGGATGGTGCTGCCCGTGTTCACGGACTGTCCCTGGATCGTCGCGCCCTGGGTGGTGGTCGGGGCTTGCGGCACGCCGTATGCGCCATCGGGGCCCAGGGTTCCCACTCCACCGAGGGCGGCCAGCGCAACGAGCAGTACGGCAGCCAGCATGAGGGTGATGCGGCGGATCAGGGATCTCCGAGGGGTCGGGGGCACGGAGGTGGATGGTACCGCCGCCGGCGTGTGCCGGGAGTGGGGGAAACCCCCCTTATACGTTGAAGCGGATCTGCATCACATCGCCCTCCTGGACGATGTACTCCTTGCCCTCGGTGCGGGCCAGGGCCACGTCACGGGCCTTGGCGAACGACCCGCACTCCACAAGCTTGTCCCACGGCACCACCTCGGCGCGGATGAAGCCCCGCTCCATGTCGCTGTGGATCTTCCCGGCGGCCCTGTCGGCCGGGGTGCCCCGCGGGATGGGCCAGGCCCGGGCCTCGGGCGGTCCCGATCCCGTGAAGAACGTGATGAGGTCGAGCAGCCGGTAGCCCGCCTGGATCACCGCATCGGCGCCGCGTGTGGAGCCCAGTCCCATCTCCTCGGCGAACTCCGCGGCCTCCGCGGGCTCCATCTCGGCCAGCTCAAGCTCCACGCCCACCGGGAGTGCCAGGGCCTGCGCGCCCTGCTCGGCGGCGTACTCGGCGATCTCCACGGGGGGCTCGCCCGGGTCATCGGTGTTCACCAGGTAGAGGACGGGCTTGGCCGTGAGCAGGCCCATGGCCCGTGCCACCGCCAGCGCGTCGTCGTCGGCCATGGTGCGCACTGGCTGGCCCGCGGAGAGCTGCGCGGTGATGGCGGCGAGCGCCGCGGCCTCGGCCTTCGCCTCGGGGTCGCCGGCGCGCACGCCCTTCTGCACCTTCTCCATCCGGCGCTCCACCTGCCCGGCATCGGCCAGGATCAGCTCCTCGTCCGCATCGCGGGCATCCGCCAGCGGATCCACCGGGCGCTCGAGCGGGTGGGGCACCTCGGAGTTCGCGAACCCGCGCAGCACGTGCACCATGGCCTCGAGCTCGCGAATACGGCCCAGCGCCGCGCCACCCAGCCCCTCGCCCTGGCCCGCGCCCTCGCTGAGCCCGGCGATGTCCACCACCTCCACCTTGGCGGTGACCCGGTTGGGGATGTCCTGCACGTCGGCGATGGCGTCGATGCGCGGGTCGGGCACCGAGGCCACGCCCACGTTGGGCTCGCGCGTGGTGAACGGGTACGGCGCGACCTCCGCCTCCCCGCCGGTGACGAGGTTGAAGAGGGCGGTCTTGCCGGAGTTGGTGAGGCCGACGAGCCCGAGTTGCAGGTCAGGCCCCGCTGAAGCCGATGCGCCCGGTCACCTCGCCGGGCAGCACGCGCAGGTACACGACCTTCCCAAGGTCCACCGCGTGCTCGCCCTCCTCGGACGCCACGTCATGGAACCCGGAGCCACCGAGAGCGCCCCGCAGGGCGGCGACGTCGGAATCCCCCACGGTGAGGAGGAGGACGCCACCGCCCTCGAGGCCCAGCTCGATGCGTC
>JAUROO010000097.1 GCA_030829765.1 Miltoncostaeales bacterium
CAGCACCTGCGATCCCACCGCCGTTCGTCGTATCGCACGGGCCCCGCCCTACGATGACGGCATGACCCGCCCCGACCTGGAACGCCGCCGTGCGGAACGGCACGCACGCACGCGCCGGCGACGCATGGGGGCCGTGGCGGCGGTCGCGGTGCTCGTGGCGGCGGCCACGGGCGTGGGCGTGGTGATGATGGCGGGCGGCAGCACAGAGGGCGAGCAGGCCACGGCCGCCCCGGAGTACCGTCAGCCCACCACGGCCTCCCCGGCCCCCGAGCCCGCGCGCACGGCCACGGCGGCCACCACGGAGTCACCACAGCGCATCACGCCGCCTGTCGCCGGGCCCGGCACTGTCATCAGCGAGGGCCCGGCCAGCGCCGGCCGGAAGGTGGCGCTCACCATCGATGACGGCACCTGCGCCAGTTGCGTGGACCGCATCCTCGACGTGGTGGAGAGCACCGGGGGCAAGGTGACCCTCTTCCCCAACGGCGTGTACGGCGGCAGTTGGGAGCCGCAGGCAGGGCGCATTCGAAAGCTCATCGCAAGCGGCCAGGTGACGCTGGGCAATCACACCTACAGCCATCAGGTGTCCACGAAGATCGGGCCGACGGCCTTCGCCGCCGACCTGCAGCGCAACGAGGACTGGATCCAGAAGACCTTCAAGGTGACCGGGCGCCCGTGGTTCCGGCCGCCCTACGGCGACCGGAATGCGTCAATCGACGACGCCGCCGGCGCGCGCGGGTACCGCAAGGTGATCATGTGGTCCGGGACGGTGGCCGACTCGCAGCCCCGCAGCGAGGCGTACATCCTCGACGCCATCGACTACTGGGCACGCCCCGGGGCCATCATCCTCATGCACGCCAACCACCCCGCCACGGCAAATGCGCTGCCGAAGATCTTCCGGAGGCTGGAGAAGAAGGGCCTGGAGCCCGTGACGCTGGCCGAGTTGCTCGGCGAGGCGCCGGCGTCAGGCACATCGCGCTGATCCAGCCCTGCCGGGCCACTCCGTGCGTCATGTAGCGTCCCGCGCCACGAATCGGACTGGGAGAGCACGAATGACCCGACGCGGGCGCATGAGCATGGGGCTGGCGGCCCTGGGAGCCGGCGTGGCCCTCTCCGCCGCCGTGGCGGCACAGGCGCAGGCGAGTGCCGCGACGGGCTTCTCGCAGCCCTACATGGGCACTCCCCGCTACGAGCCCCTGTCGGCGACGCAGGCAGGGCGCGACCTGCAGGTGAACGTGCCGCTTGGCCAGAAGCGCGCCGACCGCATTGCACGGCTCATCGGCCTCGACAAGTCGAAGGTGTTCACGCGGCGCCAGTACGCGCTGTTCATCGCCGGCAAGGGCAAGGGCGGCAACCGGACGGCGGCGAAGACACTGGACGCCGCAGTGCGGATCCTCACCAACACCTGGGGGCGGCCGCTGTACTCGAACGTGGACGGCGCGCGCACGCCGACCGTGCTGGCCAGCTATGGCCTGATGGTCAACACGCAGGGGATGCTGCAGAGCCCCGCCAATGCCAGTGCACCCACCCGGAAGGCCAACCAGTACCTGACGCCCGGCGGCTACATGGGCACATGGGCGCGTGCGAACGGGGCCGCGGGCACCATGCGCATGCTGTACCGGTCCGCCTACACCCGCGAGGCGGCGTACGGCTTCAAGTCCCAGGGGATCTCCGGGGCCGCCCAGTTGGTGCCGAACCAGAAGGGCACGGCGCAGTCCACGGTGGGCATGTCCATGGCGCCGTCGATCTGGATCGCAAACTTCGCGCTGATCTACGTGCTCAACCCGAAGATCGCCGCCAAGATGCCGGCCTACTGGGCGCCCATACCGCCGGCCATCGCAAGCGCCATTGCGGCCAGCCCCACGGGCCAGGTGCCGTACAGCCAGTACCGGGACCAGTTGCCCACGCCGGGATGACCTCCCGCGGGGCGGACTGCGTGCCTAGGGGGTGACCTCGGTGGTGCTGCCCGACCACGGCTCGTAGGTGGCCAGGTACACGCCTGCGCCCGCACCCAGCGACGCGCCGATGACCCCGCCGAACGTGCCGAGGATCATCCGGCCCATCACGCCGCCGAGGAACGCGCCTGCCATGGCGCGGACGATGATCGGTGCCGCTTCTTCGGAGACTTCCATGCCCCGACCTTACAACGCGGGCGCCCGGTGACGGAAGGGGCTACGCCGGAATGCACGGCAGCACGGGTCGGCAGGTACGCCGCCGTACCTGCTGCGCGTCACGATCTCCGCTGGACCCGCTAGTCGGCTTCGCGCGCCCAGGGCGAGAACACCAGCACCACCGCGAGGATGAAGATCACCATCCCGAGGGCCGCCATGAAGGGCGGACGTCCCGCCCACTCCGCGGGGGCATCCCAGGTGATGCCGGGGATGAAGAGCACCATGGCAATGACGGTGCCGAGGCCGAGGGTCCATGCCTGTCGGTCGGTCATGGGGGAAGGCTACAGGGAGATGCTCACCGGCATAAGCGCCACCCAGGCGATGGCGGCGACGAAGACGACGGCAGCCACCACGAGTCCAGCGGCCTTCACCTGCCGGGATTCGAACTGCGTGGCCATGCCTGCGAAGAAGAGCACCATCGCGAACATCACCGCGGCCAGCACGTAGTTGTCGCCGCGCTGATTTGCCTCACGGGCGGTGGCCGAGTAGGCGTCGGCCTCGGCGGTGAGCTTCTGCGCCTGCTGTTCTTGTGCCACGGAGTACGACTCAAGGGCGAATGGCGACGATGGCGCGTCAGGGTTCTTCAACGGGCGGAGCGCCAGCCACTCGCGGAAGGGCTCCTGGAACTCCGGACGGAAACGCTCGCGGTAGAAGGAGGCCTTGCGGCCATCACCGGCCGCCGTTGCATCGATCCACTCTGTGAACAGCGCGAGGTCGATGGCGTTCAGGCTCTCGGCCCGCGACGCAGCCTTCGTTGATTCAGTGCGCGCCGCATTGCCCCTCGAGTAGGCGTCGGCCTGCTCACCGCTCCAGCGGGTGGCCTGGTATCCGCTCCACGCGATGGCGACAGTCGCCAGGGCCAGCAGGATCCCGGCGATGATCTCCAGGCGCTTGTCGGCGCGGGACATGCCCGATGGGGCGAACATCCCCCTGATCACTCCGGGGTCCTCGTTGCCGGACGGGGTGCTCGGCTCGTCGCTCATGTCCTCAGGGTGCCAGATGAGGGGCCGGTCATTGGTCCCTGCTCGGTGATTCCCGGCACCGCTCCGCAGATCGCGACCGTTTTCTGTACGGTGAGATCGGAATACGGGTCTCCCGGATTGCAGGCGCAGCCGCCGCCCCCCCTCGGGTGGCCGGGTCGCGCAGCCCGCACCCGCATCGGCGGCGCCGCGCGCGACGCCGCGATAGCGATAGCGATGAGAGGACGGCCTTGGCCCGACGCAATCCGACAGCAGCTCCCGGCTCCGACATCGATATCTCGATGCCGGATCAGCACCTGCCGCAGGACTCGGAGTGGTGCGATGTGCACCTTGAGTCGGGGACCCGCCGCGTGCGGTTCCACGACTACGACGAGATCTACGCGATCCCCGGGCTGTACGAGCGCATCTTCTACGACGTGCTGCGTTGCACATCGCCGGCGGTGATCGCGGGCATGCTCTCCGAGCAGATGGACGAGCAGGGCGTTGACCCTACGGACGTGCGGTGCCTGGACCTCGGTGCCGGCAACGGGATCATGGGCGAGGAGATGCGCGGAATCGGGGTGTCCTCGCTGGTGGGCGTGGACATCATCGACGAGGCCCGCGATGCCGCCTACCGCGACCGGCCCGAGGTGTACGACGCCTACGTGGCGGGCGACATCCGCAGCCCCACCCCCGACGGGCTGGCCGCGATCGAGCAGGTGCAGCCCACGTGCCTCACGTGCGTGGCGGCCCTCGGGTTCGGCGACATCCCGCCCGATGCCTTCGCCGCTGCATGGAACCTGGTCTCCGATGACGCCCTGGTGGGCTTCAACATCAAGGAGGACTTCCTCGAGGATGGCGCGGACCGTTCCGGGTTCGCGCAGTTGATCGACCGCGCGATCGCCGACGGAGCCCTGCAGGTGTCGGCACAGGAGCGCTACCGGCACCGGGATGCCGCAAACGGCACCCCCCTGCACTACGTGGCCATCACCGGACGCAAGCAGGCCGCCCTGCAGGCGGCGTAGAACCGACGCGCCGCCTGGGGCCGTGGCCCCTGGGGTGTGCGCTTCGCCGGGATCCGGTGGGGGGAGGGCCAGGAGATCAACCTTGCCCCGGGTTCCGGCCGCACGGGAGCCGGGGCACAGCACCGGCGCTGCTAGCCGTCCGCCTCCTTCGCGGAGCGCAGGCCGAGCAGTCGCGCCGCGGACGACCCGGTGAACCCGTAGATGAACACGGTGCCGGCGATCACCACGAAGGCCACCGGCAGCAGTAGATCCGCCCCCGGGGTGCCCGCGCGAACCAATGACGTCGCCATGCTCGCGGCGGTCGCCGCGGCGACGATGCCGCGGGGCGCCATCCAGCCGATGAACAGGCGCTCGCGCCACGAGAAGCCACCGCCGACGGTGAACGCGAACGCCACCAGCGGCCGCACCACCAGCACCATCAGCGCCACCACTACGAGCGTGGCCAGGATCACAGGGCCGAGGGCCCCGGGGGATACCAGCGCCGCGAGGGACACGAACAGCACGCCGATGGCAATCGCCTCGACGGTGTCGAAGAACGGCAGTACCGCGTCGACGTCGTGCCGCACCCGCACCGAGATGCGCTCGGCCACCGCCCCCATCGCAAGCGCCGTCAGCAACCCGGCGTTCGGCACCATCGCGCTCGCGATACCGGACCCCAGCACCACCGCGGCCAGCATCACCGTGGTGCCCACCACGTGGTTCGACCCGGCAAGGCGCAGGCCGATCCAGAGGAAGGCCACGCCCGCCGCCGTGCCGATGGCCGCGACCCCGATGCCCTCGAGGAAGGCCAGCACGCCTGCCACAACGTCCGACTCATTGCCGGCGCGAAGCGCCTGGAACACGATTACCGCCGCAAGCGCCCCCACCGGATCGAGCAGCAGGCTCTCCCATGTAAGTGTGTCCCCCACCCGACGCGTGACCCGCGCGTGACGCAGCAGCGGCCCCACCACGGTGGGGCCCGACACCGCGAGGATGGCTCCGAGCAGCAGGGCCATGTCCCATGCGATCCCGACGATCAGCCAGATGGCGAGGGCACCGGCGACCCATGTAACGAGGCCCCCGAACCACACCAGGCGCAGCGCCACCCGGGTATCACCCACGCCCATGGGCCGACGGCCCAGGTCCATGCCCCCGCGGAACAGGATCACGGCCACCACCACGTCGATCACCGGGCCGAAGGAGTCGCCGAGGATGAGGCGGGCATCGGTCCATGACGCCGCCATGCCCAACAGGAAGCCCGCGGGCAGGAGCAGCACCAGTGCGGGAAGCCCGAGCCGCGGCGCCACCACCTGGCACGCCGCGGCCACCGCAAAGATCAGCGCGATCGCGAGGAATACCTGCGGCTCGGTAATGGCCTCCGGGGTCAGGGCGCGAACCTACCAGCCGGTGATAGACCACCTAAGGAATACGCGACCCGAGGACGACGGCCATGGCGCTCATCGACGAGACCCCTATCGACCCGCAGGAGGGCTGGGTAGCCGACCACGTCCGGCTCTATGCGGAGTCCGGCGGAACCGAGGGCCATCACTGGCAGCCCGGCGTGCCAACCCTGCTGCTCACCACCCGCGGGAAGAAGAGCGGTACCGCACGGCGCACCGCGCTGATCTACGGCCGGGATGGCGACGACTACGTGGTGATGGCCTCATACGCCGGCGCGCCCGCCCACCCCGACTGGTACGTGAACCTCGTTGCCGATCCGGAGGTGGTCATCCAGGTGGGCGAAGAGGTCATGCCCGCCACCGCGCGAACGGTGGGCCCTGCTGACCGCGACCGGCTGTGGTCGGTGATGACCCGCATCTGGCCCGACTACGACGAGTACGCCACCAAGACCAGCCGGGAGATCCCCCTGGTCGCCATCAGCCCGGTCGGCTAGGCGTGGCAGCCGCGGGCCTCAGGCCCCCGGCTGCCACACCATCAGCACCAGCACGGCCACCGACAGCACCACGGATGCCCAGTGCAGCACCCACGTGGTGCGATCCGAAAGCATCGCGCGAAGCGTCGCCTCATCTCCCTCGCCCCGCTCGGCCAGGCCCTCGGCGTACGCGCGCGTACCGCGGCTGCGACGGCCTCCCCAGGCGCCGGCCACCAGCGCGATGACGAACAGCAGGATCGAGATCTCCAGCCAGCGCTGCCCGTACCCGTCGATCTTGCCGGACAGGTAGAAGCCCGCGATCAGCAGCACCACGCCGCCGATGCCGAGGAGAATGGCACCGGGCCGGGCCAGGCCCAGGATCGCAGCGATCTCCGAGGGCTTCTGCCGGCGGGGTGCTGCGGTGGCGACCACACCCGCCACGGCGGCGCCGGCGAAGAACAGGATCACGCCGATCAGGTGGAAGAGGATGCCGATCTGGTAGCCGCTCATCATGCTCCGGGGTACGGGAAACGTGTCGCGGGCGACGATAGACCGCGAAGGGGGTGTTGGGGGGAGAACCGCACCAATCGATGAGGTCCGTCACCTGCCGGAATGGCGCCCCTTTTTTGCTACCGTCGCGCACCGCCGCGCATGCGGTGCCTGGCGGAGTAGCTCAGCTGGTTAGAGCAGCGGAATCATAATCCGCGTGTCGGGGGTTCGAGTCCCTCCTCCGCTACTACCACTACCGGTTCCCCCGACCGGGACGCCAGCGAGGCCGTCGCAGGCGCGTCGCTCACGGACGACGTCCCGGCCACACATGAGGTCGCGGTGATCTGCCTCTGGCCGCCCGCCCATCCGGCGGCCAGAGGGGGTCCTGCTACCCCGTGACGCCGCTGCCGGCAGCACGGCATGACGACCGGCCGCCCACTCCCCCAACGCGCGACTGGATCGCTCCGGTCAGGCGCAGCGACGATGCAGATGCGCGAACCGTCGTGGCGAGCGCATCACAACGCGCCGAGGTCACGGCAAGCACGCACCGCGCAGACTGCCCGGGCAGGAGGTCCGCCACCCGGATGACGCCCTTCCCGGATGTCCGCGAGCAGCGAGCGCCCGCCGTACCGGTGCTGGCGGTGGGGCGGATTACCTGCCCGCTCGCAGGCGGCACAACTGCGACGACGCCGGTAGCGGTGGCGGTGCCGGTGTTCCTCACCACGATGGGCTGGGGCTGGGGCCGCCCGGTGATCGTCGCGCCTGTGGCGGGCGGCACGCTCACTTCAAGGGCGGGCACAACCGGCTGCCGCGACACGATGCAGTTCGGACCCGACGCGCGTGAGGTTGCCGTTGCCGTGATGCCATCGGGCCCACGCACCGTCCAGGTCGCCGATCGCCTGAGCGGGATCTTCTTCACGGTGAACACCGCTTCGTGCCGACCGGGTGTGAACATGACCGGCTGCTGCCCGTTGAATGCCGACGGACCGACGCGATTGTTCTTGCCGAGTGCGATGGCGACCGGCCCGGGACCCTTCATCTGGTATCCGAAGGACGCCGTGTAGGTACGGCCGGTGCGGCGGACGCACTGGACGAAGACGCCCACGCTGAAGTCCGCCTTCACGGGCGTCAGTGCCGGGGGCACCAACGGCCCGCGCGGTGGCTTGGTCGGCGTCGCCGTGGTCGCTCCGGGGCACGCGGGGGAATTGACGCCCGCAGATGCGGAGGCGCCCCCTCCCTCGCCAACCTTCCAGGTAACGACCTGGCTTACGGGGACACCCCGCGCCACCCATGCGTTGTCGATGCTCCCCGGCTGGAACGTCGTGACCTGCCCCTGGTCGGCTCCTGTGCCACCGAGCGACGGGGTCACCCGGTTCCGGTCCCCAACTGCGGTCGTTATCGCCACGGGGTTCGCGTTCGTGTACCCGAAGATGGCGTCAAAGCCCCCATTGCCGTTGTTCCGAACACAGGTGACCTGCACACCGATGGGAATGAGTGACGTCACGGCAGGGGGTTGCAGCGGAGTCACGTCGGGCGGCTGCGGCCCGGTTGTCGGAGGCACCGTCGTGGACGTTGGTGGAGTAGTGACGCACGCCGGTGCCCCATCCGGGACACTGACGATCGCTCCACGAAACGCCGCACTCGTGGTGCCGGACGCCACACGAACCCCCCACGTCATGAGCGCCCCGCGGGGCAGGCCCTGCACCTGGAATGCCGCTGCATGCCGTCCGGGCTGGAAGGTGGTGGTCTGGCCGAGATCGTCGGGGGTCGCCGTGAGGCGCGGCACGAACCACACCCGGTTGGTGTCCGGACCCACGGGGATCGTCACCGGGGCCGTACCGCTGTTCTCGTAGCCGAACACCACGGTGTAGGAGCTGCCCTCCGCGCGGATGCACGAGGCAAACACGCCGATCTTCTTGGGTGGATCCGGTGGCACAGCGCACGCGGGAGACAGGCCCGACGCCACGGCCGTGACGGTCGCGCCTCCTGCGGTGACAGACCACGTTGCCGATCCCGAAGCCGGTATGCCCGGCACCGTCAGCACCCGCGGACCATCACCGGGGGCGAACGCGCCGG
>JAUROO010000098.1 GCA_030829765.1 Miltoncostaeales bacterium
GGAGATCTGCTCGCCACCGGTGAGGATGGCGATGTCCTCGAGCATGCGCTTGCGGCGGTCGCCGAAGCCCGGCGCCTTGACGGCGATGCCGGTGAAGCTGCCGCGCAGCTTGTTGACGATGAGGGTGGCCAGGGCCTCGCCCTCCACGTCCTCGGCCAGGATCAGAAGGGGCTTGCCCGTCTGGATGACCTTCTCGAGCAGCGGCAGGATGTCCTTGACGTTCTGGATCTTGCCGCCGTGCGCGAGCACGTAGCAGTCCTCCAGCACGGCCTCCATGCGCTCCTGGTCCGTGACCATGTAGGGCGACATGTAACCGCGGTCGAACTGCATGCCCTCGGTGAACTCGAGCTCCATCCCGAAGGTCTGGCCCTCTTCGACGTTCACCACGCCGTCCTTGCCAACCTTCTCGATGGCGTCGGCGATGACATCACCGATCTCGCGGTCGCGCGCCGAGATGGTGGCGACGCGGGCGATCTCCTCCTTGCCGGAGATCTCGCGGCTCTGCTTGTGGATCTGGCCGACCACGTTGTCGACGGCGGTCTCGATGCCGCGCTTCAGGCCCATCGGGTTGGCGCCGGCGGCCACGTTCTTCAGGCCCTCGCGCACGATGGCCTGCGCCAGCAGCGTCGCCGTGGTGGTGCCATCACCGGCGACGTCGTTGGTGGCCGTGGCCACCTCGCGCACCAGCTGTGCACCCTGGTTCTCGAACGGGTCCTCGATGTCGATCTCGCGGGCGATGGTCACACCATCGTTCGTGATCGTCGGGGCGCCGAACATCTTGTCGATCACGACGTATCGACCCTTGGGGCCGAGCGTGACCTTCACGGCGTCGGCGAGGATGTTCACGCCGCGCTCAAGCGAACGGCGGGCCTCCTCGTGGAACTTGATCTCCTTGGCCATTCTCTCTGCGTCCTTTCGCGTTCTCCGAGGTGCCTTACTTCTTGCCCTTCGCGGCCTTCTTGGGCGCGTCGAGCTTCGCGAGGATGTCGTGCTCGCTCAGCACGACCACGTCCTCGCCATCGATGTTCAGCTCGGTGCCCCCGTACTTCGAGTAGATGACGATGTCACCCACTGCCACGTCCGGGGCCACGCGCTCGCCGTCCACCAGTCGGCCCGGGCCGACCGCGACGACGCTGCCGCGCTGCGGCTTCTCCTTGGCCGTGTCGGGAAGCACGATCCCGCTGGCCGTGACCTCCTCCGACTCGCCCGCGGTCACGATGACGCGGTCACCAAGTGGCGTGATGCTCATCTGTCCTCCATGTCGATATCTGCGACTGCGGGGCGGTTTCCGTGGCACTCGCCCCGCATGAGTGCCACGCGGCACCGTAGGACACCCCGCCCGGCTTGTCCAGCGCCAACGGTAGAACGGGTCAATTGCCTGCATATGGTCATCACGATGTGAGCCGCTGGCACTCAATGCCCCTCGTGCCACCCCCGCCGTGTGGCCATCACTCCTGCCACATGCACAGCGCACGGCCGCTCCGGCCCCGTCCGTCCGGTTAGGGTTTCCGATCGATGGGTATCACCGAAGGGGGAATCGACCGCCGGGAGTTCCTCGCCCTCGCGGGGGTCACGACCGCCAGCCTGTACCTGGCCGGCTGCGGGTTCTCCTCCGCGCCGCAGGCGCCCACCGAGATCCAGGTGCTGCGCTTCCTCAACGTGTCGTCCATCCTCACGGGCTTCGCCGGCGACCTGCCGCGCGATCCGGCAGCCTCCTACTTCACGGCGCTCTCCGCGCTGGGGCTGCAGTGCACGCCCACGGATTTCCTGAATGCCGCCTACGGGCCCTACGGCGCGCCGCTGTCGATGGACGACCTGCGTACGCGCGGCGCCCTCGCCCTGCCCGGTGCCGATGAGTTCGTGCGCCAGGTGAACGGGGCGTGGTGGAGCGGCATCGTGCCCACGCCGGACGGCCGCCTCGAGGTGGTCACCTTCGAGGATGCCCTCGCCTTCAAGGTGGTGCACCCCGGAACCGAATGCCTGGGCACCGTGGGGTCGTGGTCGGTACCCGGCGAGGGCATGGCCTGAGGTGGCACGCGACGCCGATGTGATCGTGGTGGGCGCCGGCATCGCCGGCGCGATGGTGGCCGATGGACTGGCGCGCGCAGGCGTGAGCGTGCTGCTGCTGGAGTCCGGCCCCGTGCAGGACCGCCAGGAGGCCGTCACCGACTACCGGCAGTCACCGGTACGGGTGCCCGAGGCCGCCTACCCGCCGGTGGAGTACGCCCCGCGCCCCACGGTGGCCGACCTCGACGCCTACTACGTGCAGGACGGTCCCGACGAATTCAAGAGCACCTACGAGCGCAGGTCGGGTGGAAGCACCTGGCACTGGCTGGGCACCGCGCTGCGCCTGGTGCCGAATGACTTCCGCATGCGGTCCACCTACGGAGTGGCCGTGGACTGGCCCATCTCGTACGAGGACCTGGAGCCCTGGTACACGAAGGCCGAGAACGCCATCGGCGTGGCAGGCCCCTCCGACGCCGGACTGCTCATCTCGCCGCGCTCCGGCCCCTACCCCATGCCCGCGCTGCCGCAGTCGTACCTGGACGGCATCGTCGCCCGCGGCGCCGAACGCCTGGGACTGATCGTGGGCCCCACCCCCCAGGCCCGGAACTCCGTGCAGCGCGATGGGCGCCCGGCGTGCTGCGGGTCGTCGTCGTGCGTGCCCATCTGTCCCATCGGGGCAAAGTACGACGCCACCGTGCACGTGAAGAAGGCCGTCGCGGCCGGCGCGCGCCTGATCACCTCGGCCGTGGTGGTGGACGTGCAGGTGCAGCCCGATGCCGCGCAGGTGACATACCGGCCCTCAGGCGGCGACCCGGTCACGGTCACCTCGCGCACGGTGGTGCTTGCGGCGAACGCCATCGAGACGCCCAAGCTCATGCTCATGTCCACCAGCGACTCCCAGCCGCAGGGCCTGGGCAACGCGAACGACCAGGTGGGCCGATACCTGATGGACCACCCCATCCAGCTGTCGTGGGCCGTGGCACCGGAGCCGGTGTACCCCTACCGCGGACCGCTGTCCACCAGCGGCATCGACAGCGTGCGCGATGGGGCGTTCCGCTCCTCGCGCGGGGCCTTCCGCGTGGAGATCCAGAACCCGGGATGGAGCTACCCATTGGGCGACCCCTCGGCACAGGCGCGCGAGTGGGCAGGCGACAACCCGCCGGGGCCGCAGGCCTTCCGTCGCTTCCGCGCCAACCTGCTGCGCCAGGTGTGCCTTACCGGCGCGTCGGAGCCCATCCCCGACCCCGCCAACCGCGTGCGGCTGGCGGACGAGACAGACGCCATCGGCGTTCCCCGGCCGCTGCTGGACTTCCGCCCCGGCGAGTACTCCACCCGCAGCCGTGCCGAGGCACGCCGCCTGTTCAGCCGCATCTTCCGCGCGATGGGCTGCACCCAGCAGTACCACCGCGATACCTACGAGGGCGCCGGCCACCTGATGGGCACCACCCGCATGGGCAACGACCCGCGGACCTCGGTGGTGGACCGCAACCTGCGCCTGCACGGGCACCGCAACTGCTTCGTGGTGGGCGCGGGCGCGTTCCCCACAGTGGGAACCGCCAATCCCACGCTTACCGTGGCCGCACTGGCGCTGCGCGCCGTGGAACCCATCCGCTCGTCCCTGACCTGAGGGCGCGCGCCGCGCTCACCCCCCGGGCCGTGGGGCCAGCAGCGGACGACCCCGACGCGGTAAGTGGCAAGCGCTCCCCGGCGGGCCCCGCACTGTAGGGTCGGTTAATGCACTTGTCCCCCAATGCGAGGCCGCTTCTGCGGTCGATCGCTGCCGGCGCTGCCGCCGCGGGCATCCTCGGCGCACCGGCGATGGGGCAGGCAGGCGACACCCTCACGGTGCAGGGCAGGTACCTGCTTGAGCGATCGCCGGCCGATGCCGCCCCGTCGGCCGCGGTCTCCGCGGGCAACACCTCGACGTTCAACGTCGGAATCGTCTTCGATGCGGCGGGGCCCGCCACCACTCCCGTGGAGGCGACGATCACGCTGCCGCCGGGCGCAACGGTCAACCGTGCAGAGGGCGACATCCCTGCTGACCCGGAGGCCACTGTCCGATGGGCCTGCGCACAGGAATCCACGGTGGTGACCTGCTCGCTCATCGACACCGCGACGGGCGGCCACTACCCGCTGCCCCCCAACCAGGCGGTGAACCTCAGCCTCATCACCATCGGGGACCCGGCCGTCATCCCCGCCGGCCCGCCGAACGGGGAGGGTGTCGCCATCGGGGACGCGACAGTCGCCGTGGCGGTGGTGCACAAGGGTGTACGTCTTGCCAAGACCATCACGATGCCGGTCGATGCCGTCGCCGGGCCGCGGCCACCGCGTCCGGTGCTCGAGGTGGTCGGCGGATCCGTGACGAATCGGGTTGATGGATCGACCCGACGCGCCGTCACCTACCGGGTCAGAAACGTCGGCGGCACGGCAGCTCGCTCACGTGGCTCCACCCCGGCCGTCACGCTCTCGTCCGGCACGCCGCCACCGGCGAAGACCACCGGACTGCGCGTGTCGGGTAAGGGGTGGGCATGCACCGTGAAACCCGGGGGCACGTGCCGCTACCGGGGGACGATCGCACCGGGGCGGCTCACGACCCCGCTGACCGTGTCGTGGAAGGCCGCGCCGGATGCCGGCGCCGTCAACCTGACGTGGCCCGTCACGGGTGAGGTGTCGTATGTGACGCCGCAATCCCTTGTGCCCGCGGCGCCCGCGGGATCGGCTCCAGAGGATTCACCCGATGCCGGGGTCATCCCCTTCTCGCAAGCGGTGCGGCTGGCGATCCCGGAAACGCTGGCACGCCTTGTTGTGCAGCCGCTCGCCAGCAGTTCGACAACGGCGATGCTGCCGGGCCGGCGATCTCCGCCGGTGCGCACCCGCGTGCTCAACTCCGGGCCGTCCGTGGCCCCCAAGGTGGCAACACGCGTGGTGGTGCCGCAGGGCATGTCCATACAGGCGGCCGGTGGTGGCTGGACCTGCTCGGGGACTTCTCCCAGGTTCCGCTGCGAGAGGAAGGCGCCGCTTGCCTCCGGCGCCACCACCAACTTCGACTTCGCCCTGGCGGCCCCCGAGGGGCAGCCCGAGAGGCGTGGACGGGTGATCATCACTCCGCTGGGCGTGAAGGGGGCGCCACGGGGTCCCGCGGTGTCCCTGCCGGTGGTGGTGCTCGACCCCGGTGACCCGCTTGCCACACCACAGTTGTGGCTGCGCTCCGGGAAGTCATGGACGCCATGGCGAAGCGGCGCGGTCACCCGGGTACCGGCACGTGACGAGTTCCGCTACCGCATTGCCCTGGTCAACCGCGGGGGCGACGTCATCGGTGCCGGCACACCGGTGACCCTGCGGCAGGCGATCGGCGGAGGCATCGAGGTCCTGCGGATCACCCCGTCACCGGGTCTGACATGCGGCACCACGGCACCGCTTGCCTGCACCTTCAGCGGATCGCAGGCGGTCAACCCCGGCGCCACCTTCGCACGCGTCGAAGTGGCGGTGCGGCCGCCCCGCATCGCCACCGAAGCGGCACTTGGCCAGGTCGTCACCTCGGTCAAGGGGGTCCCGGGCACCGAGCGGGTGCCAATGCGGGTACAGGTGGTGGACAACCCGCATTCGCTCGAACCCGCCATGAAGGTGGCGCTCATCCCCACTGCCGGCGGCCGGGGCACGGTGGCGATGACGGTCACGAATGAGGGGCCCGGCCTGGTGCAGGGGGTCCGCGCGTCCACCACGTTGCCGCAGGGCATCGGCCTCACGCGCGCGAGCGGAGCCGGGTGGGCATGCGATCTCTCCGGACGCCGCCTGGACTGCTCATATGCCCCGGGAATCAGGGCGGGCCGGCGAACCTCCGGCCTGCTGCTCTCCATCACATCCTCGGTGCGGCCGGCGACGAGGCTGTCCCTGGCATGGTCGGCATCGGGAACCCGCGCCGCCGACGGGCGACGCCAAGTCGGCTCGCGGTCGGGCCCGCTGCCGGTGCGTGGCCCCATCACCGCGCGCGCTGAGGTGACGCCGAAGGTTCTCTCGGCATCCACCGCCCGCTCTGCAACCCGCGACGTGGTCCTCGATGGCACGGCCAGTACCGGTAATGGTGTCGCAATTGACTACCACTGGCGACAGCGATGCCTCACCGACGAGGATGCAGGGCGCGTGGGGGCATGCAAGAGCCGGACCTCGCCGCGCGCACGCATCGTGCACCCGAACATCGGATCGACGAAGGCGATCATTCCGAAGGTGAAGGTGCGCACCGCGTTCGTGTTCGAGCTCTCGATCACCGACGGCAGCGCGGTGCGCACGCGCACCCTCACAGTCACGGCCATGCCTACCGCATCCGGGGCCAACCGGACGGGGTCGGCCAATGGCGGGCACCCCACCGCGGCCCAGGCCAAGGCGGATCTGGCCCGGCAGATCGCATCACAGGCGCGCTCGCGGGCATCGCGCGCCGCAGCATCTGCGACATCGCGGCGCAAGGCCGCGAGTTCGTGGGCCACGGCCGCGCGGGCGGCGAACACCAGTGCACCACAGGTCACGATTACCGGCGCACCGCTGATCGAGGCCGACACGGGCGCTGAGGTGGCGCTGTCGGCGGTGACCCGGGGCAGTTGGCACGGCACCCCCACCATCGAGTGGACGCAGTTGTCGGGACCCGAGGTGACGCCGTCCAACCACCGCGCCCGCGATACCCGCATCCGCGCGCCGGACGGGCGGACGCTCCTCACCTACCGCGTGACCGCCCGGGACTCGCGCGGCGCCACCTCGACGGCCCAGGTGGTCATTGCAGTGGGCGCAGTGCCCACTGCCGGGTTCACGAGCCTGTCCAAGCGCGCGCGCACTGACGCCAAGGGAACACCCACCCGCATCAGCGGCAACATCACCGCGGCATTCGGCCGGGTGACGACGAAGGGGGCGAACGCGTCGTCCGGCAGCGGGTTCTCCTTCTCCGGTACCACGGTGACCATCGGGGCCCTCTCCGTGACCGGGGCCTCGGGCACGACGAGCCCAGCCGCGATGGTGATCTCCCGTGGGTCGCTCGTACTGCCCGGGGAATGGCGCCTCGGCCCCATCGCCATCAGCCCCGACGCCCCCCTGGTGCTGACCTTCGGCGGCGCCAACGGCACCGACATCACGGTGTCCGGTCAGGTCACCGCCGCGCAGACCTTCGGTCTCCTCCGCCTGCCCACGGGCTGGAGCGGCCGCACCACGCTCACCTTCGCGCCCGGGGCGGCAACCATCGCCGCGAGCGCCGTGGGCAATGGCACCGGGGCGGTGTCGCTGTCGGGCACCTTCAGCACGGACGGCTCGGTGGACGCCACGGTGTCCGCGAAGAACCTGCTGATCATCGGTGGCACCTCGGTCGACCTTGCCGGCACCGCCACGCGCGGCACCAGCGGGCCCGTGGCCACCACCATCACCGGTGGCATCGGATCGCCGGTCGCGCTCGAGCCCGGCCTCGCCCTCACCGCGCTCACCGCTACATGGACGCCCTCCGCGCCGGATGGCGTCGCCCTCACTGGCAGCGGTTCCGTGGCCATCTCCAGCGGGTCGAGCACGCCGCTGTCGATCAACGTGGGGCTCTCCTACACCAGCAGCACCGCATGGACCATGACGGCGACAGGCTCCGGGGGGCCAACATGGAACCCCCTGCCGGGACTGTCGCTCAATGCCTCCGACTTCACCGGCTCCATCGGCCAGAAGAATGCAACCTGGCAATGGGACCTCAGCGCGTCGATCCCCTCCTGGCGGGTGTCCGGCGCCGTGCTGCTGCGGAACATCGGGATCGAGCTGTCGAACCAGTGCGCCACCACGAGCCCGGCCTGCCCCGGCGGTGACCTCTTCCTCCGGCTGACCACAGGCGCGGTGATCGACCCGCCGGTGGGCGCAAGCGCCACCGGGCAGGGCACCGCGGTGATCGGCCTCGGCGAGGGCGGGGGGTTCTCCCTCGCCGCAGCCATGGGCGACGTGGGCCTGGCCCCGGGCGTGTCGCTGACGAAGCCGACGCTCAACGCCACGTTCGGCATGCCCGCCACGGCGATCCCGGCGAGCGTGGGCGCCCCGGTCTTCTCCACGCCGGACGACACGGACTTCGCCATCCTCGTGTCGGCGGGGCTGTCCGTGCCCGGGTTGGGGAACTTCTCCGCCATCACCGCGAACATCAACTCGAAGGGCTGGGCCGTCGGCGGGTTTGACGCCGATGGCGTGTCGCTCGGTTCGTCGAACGGCTCGCAGAGCGACGCCTACTTCGGCTGGTCGACCTACGCGACCACGATGACCGCCGACATCCCGGGGTTCGGGACGACGACCCTCGACATCCCGGCGGGTGAGTTCTCGGTGGCCGGTGGCTACCAGGTACCCGACTGGTTCTCCAAGTTCACCAAGACCGGCCCGATCGAGGTGCTCGGCACGATCCAGTTCCAGCCCTCGACCGGCTACTTCGACGCCACGATCGCCATCCCGGGATCGTTCAACCTTCCCGTCGGCGGTTCCAAGGCCGACGCCGCATCGATGTCGTTCGAGATCCAGAACAACGCCGAGGGCCTCACCGTGATGGCCAACGCAACGGTGGCGCTCGCCGTGAAGGCATCCGGTGGCGGCATGCAGCAGGCGCCCACCCTCACAGCGTCCATCGGCTACGACATCACCACGACGACGGTCGAGGCATCCCTGGAATTCGTGGACGATGCCGGATGGCAGAACGCCTTCGGGGTGAACGGACTGGTGGTGAAGGACGCCTCCTTCACGCTGATGTGGAACGCGGCCACCGAGACGCCGGGGCTGAAGCTTCTCGCCTCCGGCGATCTGCCCAACAGCATCGCCGGTCCGTTCAAGGTGCCGGGGTCGGGAATCCCCGTGGTGGTCGGGGCAGAACTGTCGGATACGAACCCCTGCATCGATGTGCAGGTGGGCGACTCCACGGGCACGACCCCTGTGCTCTCGGTGGGCGGCGGAGCAATGACCGCCAACTACTTCGAGTTCATCGTCGCGCCCGATGGCTGCCAGCTCTCCCCGCAGTCGGCGCCAATCGCGCCCGGGTTCCAGATGGCTTTCGACGGCAGCGTGCTGGGGACGACCGTGGACGTCACCGCCGCGCTCTCACTGGAGCCCACGGTCTTTCGCGCCTCCGTCGACGTCGGAGCCTTCGGGCTGGGAGGGCTGCAGTTCAAGGAGACGAAGATCGCCGTCCTCATGGATGAGGGGCAGGGCCTCGACTCCGTGTCGTTCGCGGGCGGCTTCTCCATGTTCGGGACGTCCCTTGATGTAAGCGGCAGCCTGGCGCAGGCCGGGTCCACCACCTCCGCGTCGCTCAAGGTGGCCGAGGCGGGGACCTTCGACGTCGCCGGCTTCCGCCTCACCAACATGATGGTGCAGGCCGACGTGACCTTCGGCCCGGGCGTCGACTCGGTTGAGGTCTCGGCCTCGGGACAGATGGACCTGCTCGGCGTGGACGTGGACGTCAAGGAGTTCGACGTCAGCATCCAGAACGGGGTGGTGGAGGAGGTGGCCTTCGACATCACCACCTCCGTCAGGTTCGCCGGAGCCCTGACGGCCGATGGCGAGTTCAACATGAAGTACACGGAGTCGTCCGGCGAGTTCGACCTGAGCGCAGCGGTGGTGCTGTCCACCCCCGCCGGTTTCTCGATCGGCACGAAGGAGAAGCCCGCCACCCTCGACATCTCTCCGCAATGCGTGGCCTTCGAGGGCGACCTTGCGCTCGACCCGGTGTTCACCGCCACGCTCTCGGGCACCATCATCTACAAGGACGGCTGCCTCCAGCAGGTGCGGAACGCCGCAGGGCAGATGGTGAGCGGGGGCCCCGGCGACTTCAGCTTCGATGCCGACAACGTGGGGCTCGACATCGCCGGCTTCGACGCCACGGGCATGGTGGCGGTGGGCCAGGTGGCCGGCGACGAGTACGCGCAGGTACAGACCAGTCTCAAGCTGGGGCCCCAGAGCGGCAAGTACGAAGTTGACATCGCCGGGGAGTTCCAGAGCAACGGGGACTTCTCGTTCACCGGCAAGGCCACCCTCGCCCTCGCCGGTATCGACCTCGACACAGCGGTGGCCGCGAGCAAGTCCGGTGCCGATGTCGCGGTCACCGGACAGGCCGACCTCAGCATCGGCGGAACGGTCGCCGACATCAGCGGCGCGTTCTCAATGGACGGAGGGGCGCCCTCCACGACGCTCACCGGGTCGCTGCAGTCGCTGAACCTCGGTGGCTTCGACCTCGGCAGCGCGTCGATCACCCTCAGCCAGACGCCGTCGTCGGTGGGCGTGAGCGCAGCCATCGAGATGTCCCTTGGCACCGCGAATGCCGGCGCCACCGCCAAGGGCGACGTGAGCCTCATCATGTCCGGGAATGGCGCGGTACCGCTGTTTCACGGCACGCTCGACGGCACTCTCAACATCCCCGCACTGGGATCGGGCGTGTCGATGGCCGCCACCTTCACCGACTGCAACGAGCCCTGCACGGCAGCGGCGGCGCCGAGCTTCACCTTGAACGGCAAGATCCAGGCAGCGGGCTTCACCTTCGCTCCCAGCATCACCATGGCAGCCGATGGGAGCTTCGCGGCCAATGTGGACTCAGGCGGCCAGGTGTGCACCGGGACCGCGTACCTCGTGGTGGTCGAGGCACAGGGCTGCTTCGGCTACTCGGTCACCATGTTCCTCGGAAGCAGCGCTCCCTACTACTCCCTCGGCGCAAGCGCCAACGCGGACGTTGACGTGCGCTATTGGCAGAAGCAGGGCAAGTGGTGGCAGGTCTGGAAGTGGGGATGGAGCGGCTGGAGCACGTTCGGCGTGAACCTCGGCGCGAGCGTCCAACTCGACCCCTTCAAGGTGTGCGTGGACGTCCTGGGGCACGACCTCTGCGCCTAGGCGCGCGGAAGGGTCACCACGGCCCGCAGGCCGCGGCCCCCCGGACCCTCCTCCAGCCGCACGTCGCCCCCCGCGCCCTCGACCAGCCGGCGCACGATGGCCAGCCCCAGGCCGGTGCCGCCCCCGGGTGCCGAGGTGGTCGCGCGCCAGAAGCGATCGAATGCATGCGCGCGCTCGTCGGGGGACATGCCCGGGCCGGTATCGGTGACCGACACGCGCGCCATGCCGTCCACGAGGGCGGCCCCCACCACGACCTCCGGGGCGCCCACCGACACCGCGTTGTCCACCAGGTTGTCGACCACCTGCTCCAGCATTCCCTCGGGTAGCCGCGACACGATCCCCGGCTCCACCTGGGCCGACACGGCCACTCCATCCTCGGCGGCCAGGTCCTGCCAGGCCACGGCGCGATGGCCCACCAGGGCCGACACGTCCACGCGCACCGGCTCCTGCTCGCCGCGCTCCGCGCGCGCGAGCGCCAGCAGGCTGTCCACCATCCGCGCGAGGCGGTCCACCTCGTCCACCGCGGCGTCGGCGTCGGCCTGCCCGGCCGCGCCGGCAGCCGCGCCCAGGTTCTCGATGCGCAGGCGCATGGCGGTGAGGGGTGTGCGCAGCTGGTGCGATGCATCGGCCACGAAGGCCTCCTGCGCACCCACCAGTTGCTCCACCTGTCCCACCATCGCGTTGAAGCGGTGCGCGAGGGCGCGGACCTCCGGCGGCCCCTGGTCCTCGGCCGCACGCGCAGCGAGATCCCCCGCACCCACGCGATCTGCCGCCTGCTCCAGGCGTGACAGCGGCCGTGCCACCCAGCGCGCGATGAGCCAGCCTATTGCAGCCACGGCCAGCAGGGTGATGACGCCCACCGCGGCCAGAAGCCACCAGTACCGGGTGGCCGCCTCGGTCACCTCCGACGCCGGATACGTAACCCTCACGGCCCCATACACCGTGCCACCGGCCGCGACGGGCACCGCCACGTAGAGCAGTTCGGTTCCGAGGGTCTGGGAGTACCGGGTGCCCGTGGCCACCCGACCGCCGAGCGCCTCGCCCACCTCGGGGCGCGTGCGCAGCGACCTCTCGCCCGGCGCGGGCGGGTCGGTGTCCAGCAGCACCGATCCCTCGGCGTTGGTGACGGCCACGCGGGCGCCGGTGTCGTCGGCATATGCGGTGCCCACGCGGTCCACCTGGGCATCGCGCGCGGTGCTGGGCTGGCGCAGGTCGTCCTGCACCAGCGAGGCCAGCACGGCAGCGTCGCGCTCCATGCGCAGCAGGAGGTCCTGCTCCACGTTGTGCCGGTGGGTGATGCCCAGGGGAACCATGAGCACCACCAGCACCACTGCCGTGAGCGCCAGGTAGCCCGCGACCAGGCGTCGCGTCATGCCTCCGGCACCGCCAGCCGGAAGCCCACTCCGCGCACGGTCTCCACCCAGGCGGGGTCGCCCAGCTTGCGCCGTAGCGACGACACGTGGACGTCAATGGCCTTGGTCTGCACGGCCCAGGTGGTGCCCCACAGGCGCCGGAGGATGTCGTCACGGCTCACCACGGCGCCGGGGTCCTGCATGAGCATGGCGAGGATGTCGAACTCACGCGGCGTGAGGTGCAGGTCGTCCTCGCCCTGCGTCACCCGCCGGGTGCGGAGGCTCATGGTGAGCGGGCCGGCCGCCAGGTCATCCGCCGGCCCGGCGGGGTCCCGGGCATCGCCCACCCGGCGCATCACCGCGTTGATGCGGGCGATCAGTTCCCGCAGCCCGAAGGGCTTCACCACGTAGTCGTCGGCGCCGATCTCCAGCCCCACCACGCGATCGACCTCCTCGCCCCGGGCCGTCACCATGATGATGGGCACCCGGCTTCGCGTGCGCATCTCGCGCGCCACGGCGTATCCGTCCATATCGGGCAGGCGCAGGTCCAGCAGCACGAGATCGGGCTCGGGGGCACTGAGCGCATCGGCGGCCGTGGCCACCCTCTCCACCTCGAAGCCCTCGCGACGCAGGCCGTCCGCGAGCGGGATGGCGATGGCGTCCTCGTCCTCCACCAGGAGCAGTCTCATGCGCCAAGTATCCCTGCCGGGCGCGCGGGACGCGTCGCCCTGGACGTTTCCTTACGAAAGGCTGGACGCTTCCGGGCCAAGGCGTGGAGCGCGCACAATCGCCGGTTCCTTACCTTCAGGGCATGAACAAGCGCGGAGTAATCATCACAAGCACGCTCTTCGGGCTCTTCGCCCTCTTCTTCGGCGTCCTCGGAGTACGTGCACTGACATTGGGGCCCGACCCCGCCCGGCCGACGGCGGCAGAGATGTCGGCACGCACGGCGGCAGCCGACCGGATGGAGCGGCAGATCGCCGCGACCCGGGCCGATACCCCACCGGACCTGCCGGCCGTCCCCGAGCGCATCTCGATGCCCGCTACCGCGGTCCCGGCGCCCGTGCAGCGGGCCGCGGCGACCAGCACGCCGGCGCCCGCCGCCGCAGCGCGCGCGCCATCGCGCGAGTGGGATGACGACGACCACGAGGACGACCACGGGCACGACGGCGACCATGACGAGGACCACGACGACGACCACGAGGAGGGCGACGCCGATGACGACTGATCGGAGCCGCCGGCGCGTGAAGCTGGCCGCCATTACCGGCACGGTGATCGTGGGAGCAGGGACAGCGGTTGCCATCGGTGCCAACCCCTTCCCCGCGGCAGACCGCCCGAAGGATGCCGACGTACTCGCCCTGGAGGCACGCGAGCAGGCACTGAACCGTGATGCGCGCCGCGTGAACGCCGTCAACGCCGAGCGGTGGGCGAGTTACCGGACCGACCTCGCGGCACGGAGGCGCCAGATCGCCCAGGTGAACGCCGTGAACGACAGGGTGCGCGCCGCAATCGCGGCACGGGGTCAGTCACCATCCCCCTCGTATGCGGGCAGCTCCTCCGCCTCGGGCTCGACATCCGCCTCCGCGCCCGCGGCCACGTATGTCCCGCCGGCGGCTCCCGTCGCCAGGTCCAGCTCGTCGTGATGATGCGACGCGAGTTCCGGGCCATGGGCACCGACGCCGTGCTGGTGCTCGATGACGCCGGATGCGAGGGCGATGAGGCCGGGGTGGCCCTGGACGGTGCCGAACAGGAGGTGCGCCGCATCGAGGCGGTCGCGAGTCGCTTCAACCCGGATTCCGAACTGATGCGCCTGAACGCCGCGGGCTCGGCGCGGATGACGACCGATCTGTTCCGGCTCATCACCGCGGCCCTTGCCATGCGCGACGCCACCGGCGGGCGGTTCGACCCCACGGTGCACGCGGCGGTGGTGTCGGCCGGGTACGACCGGACGCTCGATGACCTCCGCGACCGTGCGGAGGCGGCGGGCCCCGCACGCCCCGGTGGCGGCGGGGTGCGGGTGGATGCGGCCTCCGGCACGGTGACCCTGTCCCCGGGCGTGGCCCTGGATCTCGGTGGCATCGCCAAGGGGTGGGCCGCCGACCGTGTGGCCGACACGCTGGGCGTACTCGGCCCCTGCCTCGTGAGCATGGGTGGGGACATGACCATTCGCGGGCTCCACCATGGCGAGCCATGGCCCGTGGAGGTGATGCACGCAGATGCGGCGCGCACCATCGGCCTGTCCCGCGGGGGGATGGCCACGTCGGGCACCGACCGGCGCAGGTGGCAGCGGGCCGGCACGTCCATGCACCATGTGATCGATCCGGCAACGGGTCGCCCAAGCACCACCGACCTCACCCGGGTGACCGCCGTCGGCGACGACGCCGCAACGGCGGAGGCATGGGCCACCGCGCTGCTGCTGGCGGGCCGCGACGACGCCCGCCGGGAGGCCCGCGAGCGCGGCATCACCGCCGTGCTCGTGGGCACGGACGGGTCAACCACGACAACCGGGAGCCTCGCATGAGCATCGTCGCGAACATCACCGAGGTGCCGTTCTGGTGGCTGATGGCCCGTGTCACGGGAATCGTCGGCTACCTGCTGATCGTCGCCTCGATGGTGTCGGGGGTGGTCCTGCACACCCGCCTGGTGCAGCGCCTGGCGTCACCTGTTGCGAGGATGGAGTGGCACCGGATCCTCGCCGTCCTGGGCCTGGCGCTGGTGGCGCTGCACGGCGTGGCGCTGGTGATGGACAACTACGTCACCATCACATGGCTGGATCTCGTGACGCCCGGCGGCACCGAGTACCGGCCCCTGTGGGTATCGGTGGGCGTCCTGTCGATGTGGCTGATGGTGATCATCTCCCTCACCGCCATGTGGCGCAAGCACCTGGGCGCCGGCTTCTGGAAGGCGGTGCACCTGGCCTCGTACGGCGTGTTCGCCACGGCTACCGTGCATGGGGTGATGGCAGGCACCGACAGCAACCAGCCCTGGATGCTGGGTATCTACGTGGCCTCCACGGGCCTGGTGGCGGGCGTCGCCGCGCGCCGCCTGATCGCGGGCCCCAACGCACCGCTGCGGCGGCGGCGGGCGGCGACGTCATGAGGGTGCCGCCCTGGGCCAGGTGGGCCCTCGCCGCAGCCCTGGTGCTGGGGGTGACGGCCGCGGGCCTGGCGGCCAACCTTGCCCTGCTCGACAGCACCACCGACGATGTGCGACTGGGAACCCTCAGCGCCGGCAGCCTGGCGCAGCAGGGCACTGCGACCGGCGGTGACGCAACCGCCGTTCCCCCGGCACCGGTGGAGCGCGTGGATCCCGCTCCCAGCGCCGACGACGACCGTCGCACGGGTGATCCCTCACGCGCGGATGACCGCAACGGCACCCGCGCAGACGACGACCAAGCGGATCATCGCACTCGGGATGACCGGCGCGCGGATGACGATGACCACCACCGCGACGACGATGACGACGACGACTGAGCGTCGCCCTCAGGCGGCCGCCAGCACCGCCGGGTCCTGAGGCGCGCCCAGCACCACGGCGAGCAGGTGCCCGGCATCGATGCCCGAGGGGTCGACGCCGGGATCGGACGCCAGTTCGCGCAGGGCGTCCTCCGCCTCGGGGGAGATCCCCCACATCACCAACTGGTCGTGATGGAGCACCACGCCCTCGCACGCCAAGTGGACCAGCAGGCCATCGCGCGGAGCCGTCCGGGCCATGCGTGCCGCACGCGTGAGCATCACCACCTCGCGGGCGAGGGTCTGGCGCTCGTGGGGTGCCGGCTCGCTCCGGGCCGCCCTGGCGCGATCGCACGCGAGGGCGTCGACCTCATCAGCGATTCGCGTCCACGCTGGACACATTGGGGGGTGCTTCCTCCGATCTTCCGGATACGCCGGAATCTACGCCCGGATGACACGGGGCGCGGTGGTGTATGCACCAGCATGAGGCCGCCCGATGCGGGGGGAAATGCGCTCCCAGCGCACAAATGCGCGTGCGCCCCGTCACGTACAGTCACAACACGGTGCGTAAGGAAACGACACCCGCCCCACGCCTACCCGGTAATGACCACGACCTCGACACCGTCGTCGCGGAGTACTGGGAACCGGTGCTGCAATGGATCCGTTCCACC
>JAUROO010000099.1 GCA_030829765.1 Miltoncostaeales bacterium
GACCACCTCCGCGGCCGCGAAGAAGCCGGCGGCGAAGAAGGCGACCACCGCGGCCAAGAAGCCGGCGGCGAAGGCGACCACCGCGAAGAAGACCACCTCCGCGGCCGCGAAGAAGCCGGCGGCGAAGAAGGCGACCACCGCGGCCAAGAAGCCGGCGGCGAAGAAGAAGTAGTCGTCCCCGGCGGGGCGGCCCGGTTCAGCCGCCGTCCCGCCGGAACACCACCTGGGTCGTGTCGCCATGCTCCACTGCGGCGAGCACCAGGCCGTCCACTGCGGCCGAGGCGACGTCGTCCGCCGTGCGGGCGTCGCCCTCGATGAGGGCGCGGGCCAGGGCGCCCTTCAGCGCCTTGCCGGCGTGCCCCATCGCCCGACCGCCGCCGGGGCCATCGGCCACGATGTCCACCCGCACGTAGCGGCCCGCGGGCAGCACCGCGGGGTCGATGGCTGCGCGGTGCTCCTGCGGCAGCAGGTCCAGCACGTACCGGCCCCGGGCCGCCCCGCGCAGGGCTTCCGACACCCGCGCCCGCCACCACGCCGCGAGCAGGCCAAGCGGCGCGACCCGCGCGCCCATCTTCAGGCGGTATGCCGGGATGGCATCTGATTCCCCCACCAGTCCCCACAGGCCCGAGGGCACCACGATGCGCGACGACGCCCGGCGGCGAACGCCCGGGGGGAGCGAGTGCAGACCCAGTGCGCCCCACACCACCCCCGTGTAGCGCGCGCCCGCGGGCATGGTGGGGGCCTCGTCGAGGTGGCGCCATTCGGCCAGGGCACGCTCCAGGTGCGCGCCGCGCACCCCCAGCATCCGGCCCGCCGCGTCCGCTCGCGACAGGTGGCGGCGCACGGCGTTCCGCACCTCGAGCCGGGCATCCCCCAACGCCCCGAACCTGCCGCCGTGCCAGTCCACCGGTGGTCCGTCCCCGCCGGGGGCCTTGCCCTCGGACGGCGGAAGGAGAATGAGGGGAGGTGACGGCGCCATCCGTTTGCACGCTACGGATGGGTGAACTGTGAGAAAAGCGTGAAGGCCTTACGCAACCTTCGTACAGGACGATCCCCCAGCGTAAGTTCAGGCCATGACTCCTCCGCGTACCCGTTCCCGCCGGACCACCGCCGCATTGATCGGGGGGGCCCTGGCCATCGCCACCCTCGCCGCAGGCGGTGCGTCCGCCGCCGATACGCGCCAGATCGTGATCATGGACCCGGCCGCCAACCTGAGCGCGCAGGTGCGCGCCGAGGAGCGCCGGGGCAACGACGTGGATGCGGTGATCCGCACGATCGGCAAGGGTTTCGTAGCGGATCTGGACGCCGCCGATGTCCGGAGGCTCGAGGCCGACCCGGACGTGCTGCACGTGGAGCCCGACCGGCCGGTACGGCTGGTCGCGGGGCCGACGGCCGCGCAGGCCGGGGTGGCACCCACGGACACAGCACCCGCCATGAAGACGGCCGCGGCATCCAACGACCCCTTCGCCGGGGCGCGGGAGATCTCGGGCGCATCGGGGTCGGTGATCGGCAGCACCGTAGGGGCCACGCGCGAGGACGCCGAGCCGGGCCACGGCGGGCCCGGTGGCAGCGCGTCCATCTGGTACCGCTGGACGGCGCCGCAGGACGGCGTGCTGCAGGTGACCACCCGCGGGTCGTCCTTCGACACCCTGCTGGGTGGCTACTCGGGCACCGGCCTTGCCGACCTGCGCACCCACGCCCACAACGACGACAACGGCAGCGGAGGCACCTGGAGCAGCATCTCCTTCGCCGTGGATGCGGGCACCACGTACTACCTGGCCGTGGACGGCTACGGCGGATGGACGGGCTCGAGCGTGATGAACTGGTCGCTGGAGGGCCCCCCTGTTCCGCCGCCCGCCATCCCCAACGACATGTTCAGCGCAGCCGAGGAGATCACCGGTGCCTCCGGATCAGTGACCGGCAGCACGGTGGGCGCCAAGCGCGAGGCCGGCGAACCCTCCCACGGCTCGAACACCGGCCGGGCATCCATCTGGTACCGCTGGACGGCGCCCGCCGACGGCATGCTGCAGCTGAGCACCCAGGGCTCGTCGTTCGACACCCTGCTGGGTGCGTACACCGGCGCGGCCCTGGCCGATCTGGACCGGCTCGCCGCCAACGACGACTTCGGCGGGGGCCTGTGGAGCAGCGTGACCGTTCCCGTGACGGCGGGCACCACGTACCGGGTGGCCATCGACGGCTGGGGTGGCCGCTTCGGCACGACACGCCTCACCTGGAACCTGACGCAGGCCACGCCCGAGCCCCCGCCGGTCACGCCCACCCCGGGTGACCCGGAAGCGATCACGCGCCCTGCGGCCTCATGGGGCCTCGACCGCATCGACCAGGCCGGGCTGCCGCTGGACGGGGTCATCTCGACCGCGCAGAACGGCGCGGGCGTGACCGCATACGTCATCGACACCGGCGTGCGACCCGACCACACGGACTTCGCCGGGCGCGTGGCCTCCGGGTTCAGCTCGATCACCGACGGCAACGGCAGCAATGACTGCAACGGCCACGGCACCCATGTGGCCGGCACCGTCGCGGGCGGCACCTACGGTGTGGCACCTGCGGCCACCGTGGTGCCCGTGCGGGTGCTGAGCTGCTCCGGATCCGGATCGACCTCCGGCGTGATCGCCGGCATCGACTACGCCGTGCGCCACCACCAGGCGGGAACGCCTGCCGTGGCCAACATGAGCCTGGGCGGCGGCTACTCGCCGGCGCTGAACGCCGCGGTTGCCGCAGGCGTGGCCGACGGCATCACCTTCGTGGTGGCCGCGGGCAACTCCAACGCCGACGCGTGCGCGTTCTCCCCGGCATCGGAGCCCAGCGCGATCACCGTGGGATCCACGACCAGCAGCGACTGGCGCTCCTCGTTCTCCAACTGGGGATCGTGCGTGGACATCTTCGCGCCCGGGTCGTCGATCCGCTCCACCTGGTACACGTCGTCCACCGCCACGGCGACGCTGAGCGGAACATCGATGGCCTCACCGCACGCCGCGGGAGCGGCCGCGCTGCTGCTGTCGGCCACTCCGTCCGCGGCGCCCGGCTCGGTGGCCGCGGCCATGACCGCCTCGGCTACCACGGGCGTGGTCACGGACCCCGCGGGATCCCCGAACCGGATGCTGATGGTGAGCGGTGGTGCACCCGCCGCACCGGCTGCCACGCCCCCCGTGGACGTGACGCCCGCGACTGCCCCGCAGCCCACGGCTGCACCCGCGGCCGCGCCCGCCGCCCCGCGGACCCGTGCCCGTGCCCGTGCGAACGATGTGGTGCTGGCCATACCGGGCGCGCTGATGGCCCGCCGCTCCTCGCGGGGCATCACGGTGCGTATCAAGGCCCCGGACAACCTGGCCGCCATGACGGCCAAGGCGCGCACCGTGGCGGCAGCCCGGGCGAAGGCAGCGAAGCGCGCCGCCACGGTGGCCACGCGGCGCGCCAGGAACGCCAAGTCCTCCAACGAGGCAGGCAGGACGACTGCGAGCAGGGCCCGCACCCTTCAGCGCAAGGCCGTCGTGGCCCGACGGAAGGCCGCGCGTGCCGCTCGGACGGCGCGCAACCCGCGCGTCACCTACGAGGTGGTGCTGAACGGAAAGCGCATCGCGCGCACCACCCGCACCTCGGTGACCATCCGCACCAAGGCGGCCCGCACCGCACGGACCGGCGCCACCGTGAGGGTGCGCGCGACGCTACCGGGCTTCCGCTCCAAGCTGTCGGCACCCATCCGCCTGAGGTAGCACCGCACTACCGCCCCCTCGCGCCGCGCCCTGCCGGGACGGCGCGAGGGGGGTGTGCCTCACAGCCCGAGCGGCAGGCGCCCGGGCAGGGATTCGTCACCCTCGGACAGGGCCTCATGACGCGCGGCGATGCGCAGCGCGACGAGCAGCGTGATGTCCACGGCCAGACCCACGGTGGCCGCGCCGGGGGAGTCGTAGAACGCGAACACCTCCGTGATGAGGATGTCCACCAGAACCCCGCGCTCGAACCACCGGTATGCGCGCGCGCGCGATCCGCGCCACGCCACGAGCCCCACGGTGATGAGCGCCGCCGACGCCAGGGTGCCCGCCACCTGCATCCACTCAGTGAACGACACGCCGTCGTGCTCGAGGAAGATGGGCACCGCGAGGCCGATGGTGGCGAGCGCCACCGCCACGAACAACGTGAGCACGACGGCCGGGAACCACCGGCGCTCGACCATGCGGTCGTAGCCGGCCAGCACCCGCAGGCGGAGGCGCTGCCACGCGCTGGCCTGGGATGCCTCGTCCTGCTGCGCCGCCACCACGGCCCGGCGCATCACGGGCACCAGGGGGTCGGCCTCATCAGCCCGTGCCAGCAGGCCCAGGACCTCGCGTCGCACGTCGGTGGCCGCGGGATCGTTCACCGCCTGGTCGTGCAGGGTGAGCGCGTTGGCCAACGCGCTGCGGGGGTCGAGGTGCGTGTGGCGACGGATGACGGCGAGGATGATCACCAGCACCACGAAGATCACGTAGATCATCGCGACGGCCGGCTGGAAGAAGTAGTTGACGTCCGACGTGACGAACTTGCCGATCTCGTCGATGAAGAACCCGAAGCCGATGCCGGCGAGCACGGCGCCGGTGCGAAGCGCAGGGCGGCCCAGGCGCAGCAGGATGAGCAGCACCCCCGCCATCATCAGCAGCCCGCCCCACAGCACATGCGCGATATGCAGGCCGCCCCCGCCCAACTGCGGGTAGCCGGTGGCCGACAGGTAGGCGCGGATGCCGAGCACCGTCACCACGGCCGACACCAGGAATGACTCGGCCGTGGCGACGCCGTCGGCACGGGGCAGCATGAATGCCCGGCGCCGCAGGTCGCGGGCGCCGCGGACCAGATCGGTGGCCATGCGGGCAGCCTACGCCCGCCCTCCGTGCCTCCCGATCCGTAGCCTTGCGACGTGGCCGGCACCACCCCCGACGCAGACGGACGACCCGCGCGCGCGCCGCTGGTGCTGGTGGCGCTCATCCTCGGGGCGCTCGTGTGCAACATCAACCTGGCCGTGGCCAACGTGGCGCTGCCGGACATCGGGCGCGAGCTCGATGCCTCGCAGACCAGCCTCACGCTGGTGGCGGTGGGGTGCACGCTGGGGCTCGCGATGTCCGTCCTGTACTTCGGCGCCCTGGGCGACCGCTACGGGCGCAAGCTGATGCTGATGCTCGGCCTGGGCCTGACCATCCCGGCCAGCATCATCAGCGCATGGGCGCCGAACGTCGAGGTCCTGATGGCGGGGCGCCTGTTCACGGGCCTGGCCGCCGGCATGGCCTACCCCACCACCCTCGCGCTGATCACGGCGCTGTGGGCCGAGGGGCCGCGCCGGGTACGCGCCATCGCGCTGTGGTCGGGCGTGAGCGCGGGAGGCACCGTGCTGGGCCCGGTGCTCGCGGGGCTGCTGCTCGAGAGCTACTGGTGGGGCTCGGTCTTCCTGATCGCCGTGCCCGTGGCCGCCGTGGCATTCGTGCTGGTGGCCGTCTCTGTACCCGCCCATGTGAATGAGTCGTCCGAGCGCGTGGACCACCTGGGCGGATGGATCTCGGTGTTCATGGTGGCGGCGCTGGTGCTGGGAATCGGCACCATCTCGGCGCCCGACAAGCTGACCATGGCGCTGTCGCTGCTGGCCGGCGCGCTGGTGCTGGCGGGCTTCTTCGCGTGGCGTGAGCTCCGCGCACCCAACCCCATGTACGACCTGCACTACGCGCGCCGCCGGCTGTTCTGGGTGCCGGCGATCGCCGGAATGATCATCTTCGGGTCACTGGTGGGGTCGATGTACGTGGGCCAGCAATTCCTGCAGAACGTTTTGGAGTACTCCACGCTGGACGCGGGCACGGCGATCCTGCCGGCGGCGATCGGCATGGTGTGCGTGGCGCCGCTCTCGGCCAAGCTGGTGGTGCGCATCGGGTCGCGCGACACCATGCTGCTGGGATACGCATTCATCTTCCCGGCATTCCTGGTGATGCTGTTCACGTGGGGCGCGGGTACCGCCTACATATGGGTGGGCCTGGGGTACCTGCTGGTGGGCATCGGTGCGGGCCTGGCCCTGACGCCGGCCGCGCGGTCGCTCACCGGGTCGGTGCCGGTGCGCAAGGTGGGCATGGCCTCGGGCACCTCCGACCTGCAGCGCGACCTGGGCGGATCCGTGATGCAGGCGCTGCTCGGCACGCTGCTCACCATCGGCTACGCCTCGGCGTTCGCCAGTCAGATCGATGCGTCGCCGGCCGCAGGCCAGGTGTCGCAGTCCACCGAGAACGCGCTGCTGCAGTCGTACTCCAGCGCCGCGACCCTGGCCGGGCGCTACCCGGAGTACCAGCAGCAGATAATCGACGCCGCGCGCACGAGCTTCATCGACGGCGCCAACTGGGCGTACGCCGCCGGTGCGATCGCGGTGGTGCTGGGGGCGATCCTGGTGGCCCTGCGGTACCCCGGGCACGCCCGGGAGCTGGCCACGGTGGCCGACTACCAGCGCCAGGACGAGCCCGCCGCCGCGAAAGCCGGCTGACATACTGGCCCCCGCGTGAACGCCTTCCGCTCACTCGTGGCCGCACTGTCGGTGGCAGCCGTCTCCGTCGTGGCCGTGGGCTGCGCGGGCGACGACACCGACACCATCTGGACGGCCGGGGAGCGCCCGCCGCTCTACGACTGCACGAAGGACGGCCAGGGCTTCACCGGGGGCGCCACCGTGCCCCGGCAGATCTTCGGCAGCTACGGACCGGGGCAGTCGCTGCTGTGGGACGTGAAGGCGGGGCGCACTGCCGGCGATGCGCAGAACGTGCAGATGGCCACCGGGTTCCCCAACGGCATCGTCACCATCCTGTGGGGCAAGGGCGCAAAGGCCGGAGCAAACGTGATGACGGTCGAGTGCACCACCGGGTGGGGCACGTACGACCCCGACGACCCCTCGCTGCTGTGGCAGGCCGGGATCATCTTCGACGAGATCCCCGGGCTCGGCACCAACACCTACTTCTGCCACCACATCGAGATGGACACCTCCGGCAAGCGGACGGTGATGAAGATGTGGGAGAGCTACTGGACCTACGGCGAGCCCTACACCTGCCCGGCCACGCTGCGCGATGCCCTGGACGGCACGGGAGACTTCCCGAACCCCATCACCTACCTGGAGCTCCCCGACACCGGAATCGGCGCAGCCACCGTGCCGCCGACGGAGTGGACGACCACCGGCACATCGGTGGGCGTGAACACCGGGTAGCGAACGTCGTCGGGCTGTCGCGCCGGGGCCATGCACTAGCGTGGATTCCACTATTCCTGACCTCGTCGTACTGAAGAACGTCCGCTCCATGGCCCGTGCGGGCATCACCCTCGCCGGCCTCGCAGCGCTCGGCGCGCTCGCCGGCGGCCCGGCGGCTGCCGGCCCCATGCGCACCACCTGCGTGCTGCAGGCGAAGGCCACGTGCGCGGGCGTGCGCCTGCGCGAACGGGCGGTGCACCACGGCGACCTGCGCCGTGCCAACTTCCGGAAGGCCGACCTTCGCGGCGCCGACTTCCGGAATGCCGACCTGCGCGGCGCGGACTTCCGGGGGGCCAACCTTGCCCGTGCCGACCTGCGGGGGGCGCAACTCACCGCAGCGCGGTTCCAGAACCCCCCGAGCAGGCGCGTCACGCGCAACGGGGTACGGGTGCTGCGCTGCTATCCACGCTGCCGAGGGGCGAGCCTGACCGGAGCCGATCTGTCGGGGGCGGACCTGGCGAAGGCCAACCTGTCATTCGCGCGCGCCGGGGATGCCCGGCTCGTGGACGCCGACCTGACCGGCGCGAACCTCCTCCTGGCCTACCTGCAGGGCGCCGACCTCCAGGACGCCGACCTCACGGATGCCGATCTGTCCTACGCCACAATGCGGGGCACGCGCCGCACGGGAGCCACC